>NZ_CDRZ01000068.1 GCF_000946815.1 Syntrophaceticus schinkii
GTGAAGAAAATATTCGCAAGGGTTCGGGAGAAGAGTGAGTGGTTGATTGAGATGAAAGTTGCCTATTATCCTGGTTGCTCGCTGGATACCACAGGTATCGAATTCAGGCTTTCCACCGCCTGGTGTGCGAGCAAAGTGGGTCTTGATTTATGGGAACTGCCTGGTTGGAACTGCTGTGGTGCCAGTTCAGCCCATGCAAAGGATCATTTATTATCCCTTGCTTTGCCTGCCCGCAATTTAGCCCTGGCTGAAAAAGAGGGCATGGATGTGGCTGTGCCTTGTGCTGCCTGCTACAGCCGTTTTAAGACTGTAGAGGCGGAAGTGCGGCAAGATGAAAAAATACAGCAGCGTGTGGCAGAGGCTATCGACATGGATTACCATGCTGCCAACAACACCAAGTCGCTTTTGGAGGTTTTTGTTGATGGAGTTGGTTTGGAGCGGATCGAGTCAGATGTTGTAAAACCGCTCAATGGATTAAAGGTGGCCTGTTATTACGGATGCTACCTGGTGCGGCCCGCAAAATTGGGTCATTTTGACCGCGCCGAGGACCCTCAGAGTATGGATGGTCTGATCTCCAGTCTGGGTGGCACACCTGTGGACTGGCCGCATAAAACCGAATGCTGTGGTGCAGGGCAGATTACTCTGTCACCTGATGACGGACTGCCCTTAGCTTATGAGATATTGCGTGTTGCTGAAATCTGCGGTGCAGAGTGTCTGGTAACCGCCTGTCCCATGTGCTTGATGAACCTGGATCTCCACCAGTTGACGGTTAATAAGAAATACAAAACTAATTTTAATTTACCTGTGTTCTATTTTACTGAATTGATGGCCCTATCCTTTGGAGCAAGTCCAAAGGAAATTGGCTTGAACAGGCATTTTGTTGATGCCTTACCATTGGTTGAGGGGATCAGCAAACGAGAAAAAGTAGAAGAAAAAGCGTAAAGGGGGTAGGAGCCTGGTGAAAAGAATAGGTGTATTTATTTGCCACTGTGGTTCAAATATTGCCAGCACAGTGGACTGCCATTGGGTGGCGGAGGAGGCAAAAAAGTTTCCCTATGTGGCTTATTCCACTGATTATCAGTATGTGTGTTCTGAGCCTGGCCAGGATTTGATCAAGCAAATGGTCAAAGAGCATAACCTGGACAGGATTGTGGTGGCCTCCTGCTCTCCCCGTATGCACGAAGAAACTTTTCGGAAATGCATGGCAGATGCAGGTTGCAACCCATATCTGATGGTGATGACAAACCTCAGGGAGCAGGTCTCCTGGGTGCATGCCAAGGATCAGAAACAGGCAACAGCTAAGGCCCTGGATCTCGTTCGGGCAGCTGTGTATAAGGTAGCTCATGTTGTTCCTCTCAAAGAGGATTATATTCCCGTTGAAAAGAAGGCTCTGGTCATCGGTGGGGGTATTGCCGGGATGCAGGCAGCCCTGGATATCGCTGATGCGGGGTACAAGGTCACACTTGTAGAAAGGGAGGCGACCATCGGGGGCAGGATGGCCCAGCTGGATAAAACCTTTCCCACCCTTGATTGTTCGGCCTGAATTAGTACCCCAAAGATGAGTGCTGTGGCACAGCACCCTAATGTTAACTTAATGACTTATTGTGAAGTTGAGGAAGTATCCGGTTATATCGGCAACTTCGATGTTAAAATACGGCAAAAAGCTAAATATGTGGACCATGACCTCTGTACAGGGTGTGGCGTCTGTATTGAGAAATGCCCGAACAAACGGATTACGAGTGAGTTTGACGAGGGAATGGGCCAGAGGACTGCCATCTATAAGCCATTTGCCCAGGCGGTACCCAATAAGCCGGTTATCGATCCGGAGCGTTGTCGGAAGATTACAAAGGACAGGTGCGGTATTTGTGCCAAGAACTGTCCCCGGGATGCCATTAATTTTGAGGACAAGGATAAGATCATCGAGGACCGCTTCGGTGCGGTTGTTGTGGGTACCGGATTTGACCTCTGGGACTGGAAGGAGTCATACGGTGAATATGGGTATGGCAAATATCCGGATGTGATCACAGGCCTTCAGTTCGAGAGGTTGGTTAACGCATCAGGACCCACCGGGGGCAAAATTATTAGACCGTCCGATGGGAAAGAACCGAAAACAGTAGTATTTATCAAGTGTGTGGGTTCCCGTGACGATACCAAAGGGAAGAAGTACTGCTCACGCACTTGTTGCATGTATACTGCAAAACATGCCCATCAGGTGCTGGAAAAGATCGAAGATGGCCAGGCTATCGTTTTCTATATGGATGTACGGACACCAGGGAAGGCCTATGACGAGTTTTACCAGCGTACTGTAAATGAAGGCGCCCAGTATGTGCGGGGACGGGTATCCCGTATCTATCAACTGGGAGATAAATTGGTGGTTTGTGGTGAGGATTCCTTATTGGGGCGCCCGGTCAAGGTGAACGCTGACCTGGTGGTCTTAGCAACCGCCATGGTACCCAGTAAAGATTCGGGTCGTGTCGGTCAGCTGTTCGGCCTGTCCACCGATAGTGACGGGTGGTTCCAGGAAGCACATCCCAAGCTGAAACCTGTGGAAACCTTTACAGGTGGTGTTTATCTGGCGGGATCCTGCCAGGGACCGAAGGACATCCCTGATACTGTAGCCCAGGCCAGTGGAGCAGCAGCTAAAGTGGCTGTGCTCTTCTCCAAGGATGAAATGGCTACCAGTCCCCTCATTACAGGTGTGAATGAGCAGGTTTGTTCAGGCTGCGGCCTCTGTGTTTCCATCTGCCCCTACAAGGCTATTGAACTCAAAACCATCGAAGACAGAGCCCGCGGTAAGCGGCAGGTGGCTTCTATTAACAGCGGTCTCTGCCAGGGGTGTGGAGCCTGTGCGGTGGCCTGCCGCGCCGGTGCGCTTGACTTAAAAGGGTTTACTAATGAGCAAATATTGGCGGAGGTGGATGCCCTGTGTCTGTAAACACCAGGATTGTTGCTTTTTGCTGCAATTGGTGTGCTTATGCGGGTGCGGACCTGGCCGGTTTGAACCGCATGCAGTACCCGCCGGATGTGCGTATCATCCGGGTTCCCTGTTCTGGGAGGATTAACCCCCAGTTTGTCTTCAAGGCTTTTCAAAAGGGAGCCGATGGGGTACTGGTGGCCGGGTGACACCCTGGAGACTGCTACTATGTTAGTGGCAATTATTTCGCAAGAAGGCGTTTTTCTTTAGTGACCAGGATGATGGAATATCTTGGGTTGGAGCCGGACCGCTTGATGGTCAAGTGGGTCTCCGGTTCTGAAGCCCAGAAGTTTGTGGATACGGTAGAGGAGCTGACCGATAAGGTCCGGGCACTGGGCCCCAACAGAAAGTTGAGGGAGCACTATGGATGAGATTACCAGGCTGATGCGAACGAAAGCGAAGGAACTGCTGGAGAAGGGTGAAGTGGATAGGGTTCTCGGCTGGGAAAAGGGGATGTTCTTTTATTCAACACCCCCGGTGTTCATCGATAAGCCTGAAGATGCTGAGAAACTGGTGTGGGATGACTTTGCTATCAACAACCTGGCCATTTACCTGCTGGATAAGCGGAATCAGGAGAGCAAGGTTGCTCTTTTTGTCAAAGGCTGCGATTCCCGCGCTGTAGTTAGACTGCTTCAGGATAACCAGGTCAAACGGGAGAATCTTTACCTGATCGGTATTCCCTGTCCAGGCTTAAAAGACCCTAAAACAGCTGTGAGGGGATATTACAAAGATGCCGGCCAGGTGCCTAAAGCCAAGAAGTGCGAGGAATGTCAGCATCCTAACCCGGTCCTTTATGATGAACTGCTTGGTTCTCCAGTTGAGCAACCACCAAAAAAGGACAGGTTTGCCGATGTGAGTGAGCTGGAGAAGAAATCTGCGGATGAAAAATACCTTTACTGGCAGGCACAGTCCGATAAGTGTATCCGTTGTTTCGCCTGCAGGAATATCTGCCCGGCATGCAGCTGCAAGGATTGTCTGCTGGACTGCAGCAAACCACGCTGGCTGGACAAAGAAGTAGATGTTGCCCAGAACCAATTCTTTCATATGATCCGGGTCTGGCATGTGGCTGACCGCTGTATTGAATGTGGCGAGTGTGAACGCGTTTGTCCGGCCGGTCTGCCACTAATGCAGTTGAACAGGAAATTGATCAAGGATATCAATGAGTTGTTCGGACCCTATGAAGCCGGAATGGATCTGGAACAGAGGCCACCGCTTACTGAGTATAAAACCGGTGACCCCGAAGAGTTCATGTAGGAAATGGTGCAAGGAGGTGGTTTTAAGATGAAAGCTGTTTCCAAAGAAAAGCTTCCCGCGCTGCTGGAGGAGTTGGCCAAAGAGGGGACACTATATGTGCCCTCAAGCGCTACAGGGGATATGAGCAGGTTTGTTCCCTGGAAAAGCGATGTCCAGGTAGACCTGGAGCATAACACAACCATGTCACCAAAAGATGTCCTCTTCCCTCAGACGGAGGTTTTATATAACTATAAGTTCGGGGAGGAAAACACTGCGGAGCCTTCACCCCCTGGCAGCGAGAAGATCATTGTCTTCGGGGTGCGCCCCTGTGATGTCCAGGCTATCAGGTGTTTGGATGAGGTTTTTCTGACTAGAACTTACGTTGATAGTTTCTATAAGGAAAAAAGGGATCGGTTGATTATCATTTCACTGGGATGCACTGTGGCTGAGGAGACCTGTTTCTGTAAAGATATGGGGGTCAACCCTGTAGAGGCCGAAGGTGCTGATCTTGTAATGTTTGATCTCGACGGAGAGTATGGTTTTGAGGCAAAAACTGATCAAGGAAAAGAGATCGCAAAGAAGATAGATTCTCATTTGAGCAAGACCAATAAAAAGAAACCGCAGGCCCCATCTTTTAAATTACAAGCAAACAGCAAGGGTATTGTTGAAAAACTACAGAAAATGTTCGAACACCCCATCTGGGAAGAGGTCTGCCAGAAGTGCATCGGCTGCGGCACCTGTGCATTTCTCTGTCCCAGCTGTCACTGTTTCGATATCAACTGCAAGAATACCGGGGCTTGTGATGGGTTCAGGTACCGTACCTGGGATGCCTGTATGTTCAATGATTACGCCCTGATGGCCGGCGGTCATGATGTGAGGCCTTCTAAAGTGGAGAGGATCCGCAACAGGTACCTCCATAAACTGCTGTTCTTCAAGGAGCGCTACGGGATGTTCCTCTGTACAGGGTGCGGGCGCTGTCTGCGCGAATGTCCGGCAGGGATGAATATCGCCGCTTTTATCAACCAGTTGGAGGAGGTGACCGTAGATGGCTAATCCCGAACAAAATCCACTGGTACCTGAGATGGGCACCATTACAAAAATCATAGATGAAACACCTGATGTGAAAACCTTTCATGTCACAACCCCAAGGGGGAAGCCCTTCACTCCCAAGCCCGGGCAGTTGGCGATGCTGTCCCTCGTCCCTGTAGGGGAGGCGATGTTCTCTATCACCTGGCAGGGGGATGATTACCTGGAGTTCAGCATCAAAAGAGTCGGTGTGATGACCGATGCCCTCCATGAAGTAGATGTGGGGGCAGCTGTTGGTGTGCGCGGCCCCTACGGCAACAACTTCCCGGTGGAGATCATGAAGGGGAAAGACATCTTCTTCATCGGCGGTGGTATCGGGCTGGCACCCCTCAGATCACTGATCAATCACTGTGTTGTCAACAGAGATGAATTCGGTAAGTTGGAGGTCCTTTATGGTTCAAGGTCTCCAGCGGACCTGGTGTTTAAATATGATCTTTTCGATAACTGGCCGAAGGTAAAGGATATGGAGGTCTATGTGACTGTTGACCGCGGTGATGATGACTGGAAGGGGATGGTGGGATTTGTGCCCGCTTACCTGGAGGAATTGAAACCATCACCTGAAGGGAAGGTTGCGGTGGTCTGCGGACCGCCCATCATGATCAAGTTTGTACTCCAATCTCTGGAGAAACTTGGTTTCACAGATGAGCAGGTAATCACCACACTGGAGATGCGCATGAAGTGCGGCATCGGCAAGTGCGGCCGCTGTAATATCGGCAGTAAGTTTATCTGCCTTGATGGCCCTGTTTTCAGCCTGGCAGAACTCAAAAAACTGCCTCCGGAGTGGTAAAGATAGCTTTGAATCCTCCCTTAATTCATTAAACACCAAAAGGGTACTCCCCAGTGAGTGCCTTTTTGGTTTTGAGACGCGAGACGCGGGGAGGGTTCTCGCGTCTCACGGTGGATCACGGGGACGGTTTCTCTTGATCCCTCTTGATCCAAGTTCTGTGACGCGGTGAGACGCGGGGAGGGTTCTCACTTCTTGTGGATCACGGGGACTGTGTGGGTTGAGTCGCCTGAACCATCAATAACCAAAATCAAGGATAAAAAGGGATAATTCAACCATAACAACACAATTTTATTTTGCAGGAAGGATACAACACGAAGATGGCGAATATTAAATAGCAGTTGGTATTTGTCGATTATTTATCATTTTTTAAGGGACAAAGGGAATAGGGGTTTGGCGGGAAAGCCAGACTCTGTGCTGGATAGGCACTCCGAGCATTCACACCTAAACTTTGGATAAGCAGTGGTGTGTTGCCGATAGGGTGTAGTGGGAAACTGCTGCACCTCCCGTTTGGAAAGGAGTGGGTTTTGAAATGAATTTAGAATGACCGGATAACACTTACAGCCAGTTTGTGTTTCCGGTTATTTTTATTTCCACGGTGTCATTTACGCTGCCAGCAGCCCAGGGGAATTGGATAGCGATGAAAGGCACCAATATATGGCGACAAATTTTGCTCTTTTCTAGCTTCGATTTTAATGTATAGCGAAAGGACAGTCACTTCGTTATCCTTTGTCACCATTATCAATCAAAGGGAGGAAGAAAAATCGATGCGTACACTGGAAGAGGATCTCGCAGCAGCTGTTGAATATCACGGCCACCTTTGTTCGGGGGATGGTTTTGGGGGGTGAGGATGGCGCGCTTAGCTTTAAAAAGTTTGGGTATTGATGATCCCCTGAATTACCGCGACCTGGTGGTCTATGTAGAGATGGATCGCTGTGTTACTGATGCTGTTAGTGTTGTAACAGGATGCACCATGGGTAAAAGGCGGTTGAAGTGGGTCGACCTGGGTAAGGCAGCGGCAACCTTTGTGGACCTGAATCAGGATTATGCCCTGCGTGTAGCGGTCTCTCCCGGGTGCCCTTATCCGAAACATGGTGAGGAGATTGTTCAATACTGGGGTTCGCTGTCAGATGAAGTTGTTTTCAGGTGGCAGAAGGTCAAGGTTGATATTCCTCTCCAAGATCTGCCCGGAAAACCGCGCAACATGGTAAACTGTGAGTCTTGCGGTGAACAGGTTCTTGATGGCAGAGAGGTAATCGAGGGTGATAGAACCTTATGCAGGGCTTGTGCTCAGGGGACCTATTACCTTTCGGCCGCGGTTCTTTGATTATTGTTTTTTATAGGTGGGAAGAGATTGGAACAGTCTAAGAGGAATACTCTTATCGTTATCGGTTTAGGAATTCTGCTGGTGATTACAATTATTATTTCTTTTCGTCTGGGACGCTACCCGATTCCTGCCAAAGAAGTGTTGGGGATTTTGCTGTCCAAAATCTATCCCATTGAACTGTTTTGGACGGACCGGGTGGAAATGGTTCTGATCAATATACGTTTGCCCCGTATCATCTTGGCCTGTCTGGTAGGTTGTTGTCTGTCCGCGGCAGGGGCAGCTTATCAGGGTGTTTTTCAAAATCCCATGGCAGCTCCGGATATTTTGGGTGCTTCTGCGGGTGCAGCCTTTGGTGCCGCTCTTGCCATCCTGAATTATGGAAGCAGATTTATGATCACAGTCAGTGCTTTTTTCTTCAGTCTGTTAACAGTATCTTTAGTCTATTTGATCAGCAAGAGAGTCAAGGGCAAAAGCATTTTGGGATTGATTCTCTCGGGAATCATTGTCGGTTCCCTTTTTTCCGCAGGCACATCATTTATCAAATTGGTTGCGGACCCAACTGATCAGCTTCCTGCAATAACCTATTGGCTGATGGGCAGTCTAGCTGGGGCAAAGATGGGTGATATTAAATTTGCTATTATACCCATGATCATTGGGCTTGTCCCTTTGCTTCTAATACGGTGGCGCTTGAATGTACTTACCATGGGGGACGATGAGGCTAGGACCATGGGGGTGAACGCCAATCAAATCAGGATCATTGTTATTATCTGTGCCACTCTGACTACAGCGGCCAGTGTATCGGTCAGCGGTATGATTGGCTGGGTGGGATTGGTTATCCCTCATTTAGCAAGAAAACTTGTAGGGAACAATTATAACCATCTGATGCCTGCTTCCATCTTATTTGGCGCCATTTTTCTGCTGCTGGTGGATAACGTTTCCAGGAATCTTCTTACTACAGAGATACCATTGGGTATACTTACTGCCTTTGTTGGAGCTCCTTTCTTCATCTATTTAATCACCAGGGAGGTGGATGCCTTTTGAGTATTGAGGTAACAAATTTAAGTTTCAGCTATGGAGAGAACCAGGTGCTTGATGATATTAATTTTACGGCACAGGATAACCAATTACTGTCTGTTTTGGGCCCTAACGGGGTAGGGAAAACCACTCTCTTCCGTTGCATCCTTGGCTTACTCACCGGATACAAGGGTCAAATACTGCTGGATGGTATCGATATCAAGGGCCTGGGGATCGAGGAAATGGCGAGGCTGATCGCCTATATACCCCAATTTCACTATCCGTCATTTAATTACAGTGTGTTTGATATGGTGCTCATGGGCACATCAGTTCAGGTATCTGCTATATCCAGCCCTGGCGTTAAGCAGAAAAAGCTTGTGGATGCAGCACTGAAAAGGGTGGGGATCTATCACCTGAAAAACCGGGGATTCACCAGAATAAGCGGTGGTGAGCGGCAGCTTGTTTTATTGGCACGCGCTCTGGCGCAGGAGGCCAAAATCCTCGTGATGGACGAACCCACCTCCAACCTGGATTTTGGCAATCAGGTTCGCGTTTTGACAGAGATCAAATCTTTGGCAAAAGAGGGCTATACCATTATCCAATCGACCCATAACCCTGACCAGACATTCCTGTTTTCAGACAGAGTGATGGCCATGAAGGATGGAAAGGTCCTGGCCTGGGGTACACCTGCTGAGATATATACGGAAGATTTGATTTACAACCTTTATGGAGTGGAGGTGGAAATGGAGAGCCTTTATCAGGATAAAGCAAGGGTATGTATTCCAAAAAGTATAGTTGATGAGGATTGTGTCTATCGGTTTTGCTCTTAATTTTATCAAGGGAGGTAAAGTCAATGAGCAAGAAAAAGATTTCTCTTATAGTTCTTGTGGTTTGTTTGAGTTTACTCATGGCAGTGGCGGTGGGGTGCAGCAACAGTGATACTGAAAAAACCACTACAGAGCCGAAAACCGTAACCTTTACTGACTCTGCAGAACGCCAGGTGGAAGTTCCCGCCAAGGTTACCAAGATTGTTCCCTCCGGTCCCCTGGCTCAAATTGCCCTATTTGCTTTGGCTCCCGATATGCTGGTTGGTCTTTCCGGCAAATGGGATCCTGCTGCCGAGCAGTATCTGGATACCAAATACTATAATCTCCCTGTGCTGGGTCAATTCTACGGAGGAAAGGGCGATTTGAACCTGGAGGAAATAGCCAAGGTCGACCCCCAGGTCATTATCGATGTTGGTCAATCAAAGTCTTCTATCGTTGAGGATATGGATGGCATTACCAAACAGGTGGGCATACCCACTGTCCATATCGAAGCGACAACAGAGACAATGGGAGAAGCATACAGAATGCTGGGTAAACTTCTCGGCCGGGAAAAAGAAGCTGAGGTCCTGGCTAAGTACTGCGAAGGTGTTTACAGTAAAACCCAGGATATCATGAAAAAAGTTGGTGATGACGGAAAAGTCAATTTAATATACTGCACCGGTGGGGATGGGCTCAATGTAACGTTGTCCAAGGGCTCTTTTCACGCAGAGATTCTTGATCTGGTCAGCAACAATGTGGCAGTTGTAAAGGACATCTCCAGCAAGGGTACGGGAAACCCTGTTGATATGGAGCAGATTGTTCTGTGGGATCCCGATGTGATCGTTTTTGCCCCGGATAGTGTTTATAGCAGTGTTGCCGGGGATAAAACCTGGCAGAAACTGACTGCAATTAAAAACGGCAAATACTACGAAGTGCCTATGGGTCCCTACAACTGGATGGGCTTCCCACCTTCTGTCAACCGCTACATGGGTATGATTTGGATTACTCAACTGCTCTATCCGGACAAGGCTGAGTACGATCTTTATAAAGAAACGGCTAAATACTATGAATTGTTCTATCACAGCAAACTGACAGAAGACCAATATAAGGCTTTAGTTGCTAACTCAATTTTAAAAGACAAACAGTAGACCGGGGGTTAACTGTCAACATTTAGCTATATCTGTCTGTACAAGAGAAACTTATCTTGGAGGGATCGCGGATGTGGGAAATATACGACCACTTGATTACACAGATACCTGAAAATCTCATTGTTGAGGACTGTTTAGTGGGGCAGCACTGGGCACTTGTGCGCTCTCTGACCAGCGGACTGGCCATGACAATTTCGGAGTCAGGTTGCCAACACTGTAGCACAAATGCGGGGGGAATTACAGGTATGCGGGTGCGCCGGTTGGCTGAAGAGGTTAAGTCATGGAACTTTTTCAATGCCACCCTGGGAGTGGCGGCAATCAACTCAGTCTTGAATACCCCGCAGCGGGTGGAAGAGATTACCGGGTGTTCCATCGCTGACCAACAGGAAGGGGATGCCTTCGAGTTTTTTGAAGAGTTGATGCGCGGTAAAAAGGTAGCAGTGGTCGGGCATTTTCCGGGGCTCTCTAAGTTTGCCGGCATATGTGAGCTATCCATTCTAGAGCGCAACCCTCAACCGGGGGATTTCCCGGATACGGCATGTGAGGATCTCTTGCCTCGTCAGGATGTTGTTTTCATAACAGGGGTGACGATGATCAACAAAACACTCCCGCGGCTCTTGGAGTTGAGCAAAGGGGCTTTTGTTGTACTGGTTGGTCCCAGTACACCCCTGGCACCATTTCTCTTTGATTATGGTGTGGATGTTCTCTCCGGCACAGTTGTTGTGGATGATGCCGTCTGGAGGGTGGCAGCAGAGGGTGGTACCCGTCATATCTTCGACCACGGAGCATTGAGATTCAATATCAAGAATAGTTTAGTGGTTGGTTGTTAGTGGCTGGTTGTTGGAAAATATCTGTTGCCTGAAAATAAACACAAGAACCATTCCCGCAGTTTTAAGCAATTAATTTAGCCTGGCCACTTGGGAAGGTGGCTGCTTGGAGGGGCAAAGTATGTCAATTGCTAAAGAGATAAAGACAACCTCTGCAAGTTCGGTGCGCTGGAAGTGGATCATTTTAGTTGCTCTGCCTGTGGCTGCTTTCTTGCTCTCTTTTCCATTGGGGCGCTATCCCGTTTCTTTGGAGCAGTTGATTACAGTTTTGGCGGCTAAGGTTTTCCCTATTGCACACACCTGGCCCTCAACCATTGATACGGTTATTTTTAAAGTGCGTCTTCCGCGGATAATAGCTGCGATGCTGGTAGGGGCGGCCCTGGCCACTTCAGGTGCCGCTTATCAGGGAATGTTTAAAAACCCCCTTGTTTCCCCGGATATCTTAGGTGCCTCCGCAGGGGCGGGATTTGGGGCAGCCCTGGCTATTTTCTTTTCTTACAGTTATTTCGGCATCCAGATCTTTTCCTTTCTCTTTGGGCTTGCGGCAGTGATGCTGGCCTGGGCTGTGAGCAGCAGGATCAAACACGACCCTATGCTGGCTCTGGTGCTTTCGGGGATCCTGATCGGAACGCTTTTTACCTCAGGAACTTCTCTGCTTAAATATATGGCTGATCCGTACGACAAGCTTCCGGCGATCACCTATTGGCTGATGGGAAGCCTGGCCTCCATAGATAACAAAGATGTCATGGCAGCTGGAATTCCCATTTTAATCGGGGCCATTCCGCTTTTTTTGATACGCTGGCGCTTAAATGTTCTCTCCCTGGGTGAGGAGGAGGCCACAGCACTGGGTCTGGATACCAAAAAGCTGAGGTTATTGGTGATTGTGTGTTCTACTCTGATGACTTCGGCTTCTGTTTCCATCAGCGGACTGATCGGTTGGGTGGGGCTGGTAGTACCGCACCTGGCTCGAATGGCTGTGGGGCCAAACTACTGTATTTTACTGCCGGCATCTATATTGATGGGGAGTTCCTATCTGCTCCTGGTGGATGACCTGGCGCGGCTGATGGCTTCAGTGGAGATTCCCTTAGGGATCTTGACTTCAATAATCGGTGCCCCGTTCTTTATTATCTTATTGATGCGCAGCAGGAGGGGATGGAGTTGAGGATGGAGATGAGAAACGCCACCTGCGGTTACGATGGGAAGCCGGTGGTGAAGAAGGCCACATTTTCTGTGAGTGAGGGTGAGGTGTTGTGCCTGTTGGGCCCCAACGGCTCCGGGAAAACGACACTGTTTAAGACCATCCTGGGGCTTCTTAAGCTTCAGAATGGAGAGATTCTGCTGGATGGGGTTGACACCCGCACCTGGCCCAGGAGAAAGATCGCCCAGGTGATCGGCTATGTACCACAGGCCCATGCCCCTACTTTTCCTTTTGATGTGGTAGATATGGTCTTGATGGGCCGCACCGCTCATCTGGGGACCTTTGCTACTCCTTCTGAAGAGGATAAAAGGATCGCTCTGGAGGCAATTGAAAAGCTGGGCATTTCTTACCTTAAAGACAGGGTTTATACAGAGATCAGCGGTGGGGAGAGACAGCTGGTGCTCATTGCACGGGCACTCGCCCAGCAGCCGCGCATTCTGGTGATGGATGAACCCACAACAAGCCTGGACTTTGGCAATCAGATGTTGGTGCTTAAGCATATTGAGTATCTATCAAATCTGAACATAGGTGTGGTGATGTCCTCACACTTCCCGAACCATGCCTTCAGCTGTGCTTCCAAGGTGATGCTCCTCAATAAGGGGGTGGTTTTTGGCTTAGGCAGCCCGGAAGAGACTGTTACTGAGGAGAATTTAAAAAAGCTGTATGGGGTGGATGTGAAGATTATCACAGCAAGTATCGGCAACGGACAACAAGCGCGGGTGTGTGTCCCGGTGACAAAGCGGGCAGCTATGGAAAGCTTTACAGATGCAAAAAGCGCAGCATGTTATGGCTAGATTTTCACGACCATCGATCCAACTGAAAAAAAGGGAGGGTTAAAATTGTTGAGAAACAGAAAGTGGGGACGACTGTTTGCGCTATCCCTGGTGCTTCTTCTGGCTACAGCAGCACTTGTGGGATGCGCCGCAGATGATAAGGCAGATGTAACACCAACGGAAAAGACAATTACCGATATGGGCGGGCGAACTGTTACAGTCCCGTCTAAGATCGAGAGGGTGTTGAGTTCCGGTCCTCCTGGCGGCATTATTCTATATACTCTTTGTCCGGACAAAATGGTAGGCTGGAATACCGAACTCCGCGAGGGTGAAAAGCGGTTTATAAAAGAAAAATATCAAAAGCTTCCGGTCGTGGGGGGCTGGTATGCTAAGAATACCGGTAATATAGAGGAGATTTTAAAGGTCAAACCAGATGTAGTAATCTCCATGGGGTATATGGATGAGAATTCAGCGAAACAGGCTGACACCATCCAGGAGCAGTTGGGTATTCCCGTTGTCCTGGCAGATTGGAGTCTGACTAAGATGGACAAGACCTATGAATTCTTGGGTGACCTCCTGGGTGAGAAAGAGGCCGCTAAGAAAATGGCTAAGTACTGTAAAGATACAGTCAGTGATATACAGGAAAAATCCAAGAAGATAGAAGAGGGTAAGCGTGTCAGTGTTTACTACGCTGAGGGTGCAAAGGGTTTACAGACCGATCCAAAGGGATCGCAACATACAGAGGTATTAGACCTGGTAGGTGGGGTTAATATCGCGAATGTTGAACTAAAGGGTGGCATGGGGATGTCAGAGGTTTCCCTTGAGCAGGTATTGGCCTGGGATCCCGATGTGATTATTACCTGGAATCAGGAGCAATCCGGGTATTACCCGCAGCTGCTGGAAGATCCCAAGTGGAAAGAACTAAAAGCTGTTAAAGAGGGCAAGGTCTACGAAATTCCCTGTGCACCTTTCAGCTGGTTTGACAGGCCGCCTTCGGTTAACCGCATCCTTGGGTTGAAGTGGCTGGGGAACGCCCTTTATCCAGATATCTATAATTATGATTTAACGAAAGAAATTAAGGAGTTCTATTCTCTGTTCTACCACTCCGACATTTCTGATCAAGATGCAAAAGATCTGCTGAAAAATGCTGTTCCTAAAAAATAAAGACAGATGTAAGTGAAAGCCAATCTAAAATAGAGGCCGGAAGCCGGAAGCCGGAAGTCGTGGAAAATCCACCTCCCGCTGTTTCCGGCCTATTTTCATCCTTTGCCGGTGTTGCTATAATGTGGCAACTGCCCACCCTGAAAATAGAGGTCGGAAACACCGCGTGATCAAAGGTGCGCCATAGCTAAAAGCCCTCTTTCCACCCTGAAGATAGAGGCCGGAAGCCGGATCAAAATAACGATTCACAGCAGCTTTGCGTCTGGACTAATTCAAACCCTATCAAGAAATCAGGATAAGAATCAGTCTTTCCGCTTAGCTCTACAGAACCTCCTTTAGGGAATGCCTTTAGGAAGAAGACTGTAAAGCCTAAAAAGCCGCTGTGAATCTTGTCTTTAATATTTCCAGTATGCGCAAACAATATTCACAATCGCTGACTGGTAATATTCACCTATAGCTATGATAACCATCCTTCTTTGTATAATCTAGTCTCAATGGGGAAAAAATTATTGAGAAATATATAGTTTTATATTATTATTGTATTTAGATTCCTAGCACTCAATAGTTATGAGTGCTAATAATGCAGAGTAACCTTAAAGGAGGTGCCAGTTATGAGCCTTAAACCGCTGGGCGAAAGAGTTATCCTCAAGCTTGTCGAAGCGGAGGAAAAAACAGAAGGCGGCATTGTCCTTCCAGACACCGCAAAGGAAAAGCCCCAAAGAGGGGAAGTGGTAGCTGTGGGGAGTGGGAAGTTGATAGAAAACGGTAATAAGGTCCCCCTGGAAGTTAATACCGGGGACAAGGTTTTCTTTTCCCGCTATGCCGGTACAGAGGTTAAGGATGGAGAAGAGACATTTCTTATTGTGAATGAGCGGGACATACTTGCTATCGTTGATTAAATTTATAAGGAGGTTACACGATGCCCAAGGAACTGACTTTCCGTCATGATGCGCGCCAGGCTCTGGAAAAGGGTGTTAATATCCTGGCGGACACTGTAAAGGTGACCCTGGGACCTAAAGGCCGCAATGTAGTGTTATCAAAACCTTTCGGTCCTCCCCAGATCACCAATGACGGAGTGACCATCGCTAAGGATGTGGAGTTGGAAGATACCTGGGAAAACATGGGGGCACAGCTGGTCAAGGAGGTAGCCACCAAGACGAATGATGTGGCCGGAGACGGTACCACCACAGCAACCGTGCTTGCACAGGCTATGATCCGGGAGGGCCTCAAGAATGTGACTGCAGGGGCTAATCCTATGCTTCTCAAGCGGGGCATAGAAAAAGCCACATCAATTGTGGTAGAAAAAATTCAGGAATTAGCGAAAGATGTGGACAGCAAGGAGTCCATAGCGCAGGTTGCCTCAATTTCTGCAGATGATGCAGAGATCGGGAAATGGGTTGCCGATGCCATGGAAAAGGTCGGTAATGACGGGGTAATCACAGTCGAGGAGTCCAAGACCTTTGGCACCACTCTGGAGGTTGTCGAAGGGATGCAGTATGACCGCGGCTATATCTCCCCTTATATGGTGACCGATTCCGAAAAGATGGTGGCCAATCTGGAGGAGCCGTATCTTTTAATTGTCGATAAAAAGGTTGCAGCGGTTGCTGAAATAGTGCCGATCCTGGAGAAGATCGCCCATACCGGAAAACCGCTGCTCTTGATAGCTGAAGACATTGAAGGGGAAGCACTGGCTACCCTGGTTGTCAACAAACTGCGCGGTACTTTTACCTGTGTTGCCACCAAGGCTCCGGGCTATGGTGACCGCAGAAAGGCTATGATGGAGGACATTGCCATCCTTTCCGGAGGAACTGTCATTTCCGAAGAGAAGGGGATCAAGCTGGAGAATGTCACCCTGGATATGCTTGGCCAGGTGGGCCGCGTTGTGGTGGGCAAAGAAGAGACCACAATTGTAGAAGGTAAAGGATCCACCGAAGAGATTGAAAAGCGCATCAACCAGATCAGGAACCAGTTTGATGCAGCAACATCAGAATACGACCGCGAAAAATACCAGGAACGCATGGCCAAATTGGCAGGGGGTGTTGCCGTGATCAAGGTCGGAGCGGCAACAGAAGTCGAACTGCGGGAGAAGAAGACTTGCATTGAAGATGCCCTGGCTGCTACCAGAGCAGCTGTAGAGGAAGGGATTGTCGCCGGTGGGGGTGTTGCACTGGTGAGGTGTATTCCCGCCCTGGAAAACCTGGAACTTTCGGGAGATGAGGCAACCGGAGCAAGGATCGTCAAGAGAGCCCTGGAAGAACCGCTGAGAATGATCGCTGATAATGCCGGTTTTGAAGGGTCTGTGGTGGTGGAAAAGGTGAAAGCGATGGAAGGGAACAATGGTTTCAATGCCCTGACAGAAAAGTATGAGGACCTTTATGATGCCGGAATCGTAGACCCTGCCAAGGTTACGCGCTCTGCTCTGCAGAATGCTGCCAGCATCGCTGCCATGCTCCTGTCCACAGAGTGTCTGATTGCTGATAAACCAGAGGATGAAGAAGAGGGAAAAGCAAAACCCAGAATGTAGATGTAAATGGATGTAATAGTATAGATTTACCGAAAGAGGCCTGTTTATTGGAAGCAGGCTTCTTTTCTTTATTAATCAGCTCTGCTTGCTGATAAGATACAGCTACCATAAAATGCCTTTCTTATAAGCCGTCAACAACGAGGGTGCTAGCTGCTATATACCTATGCACCGAAAAATGTCTTTCATAATAAACCGTCAACGGCGAGAGTGCTGGTGGCTATATAACTGTGCACCGGAAAAATGTCACTCATAATAAACCGTCAACCGCATAAAATGTTATATAGTGATAACAGGCACCGTAGTCAGACTTCCGATTTCCGGTCTCTGGCTTCTGTTGTTCAGGTTAGTGGTTAGTAAGTATGAGATGTGGGAAGCGAGAGGTTGGAAGTGGGAATAAATGAGATGTGGGAAGCGGGAGGTCGGAAGTGGGAATAGAAGTCGGATGCCGGTTATCTAAAAATGGATCGGGAGAACCGTCCCCGTGATCCACCTGGGGGGAACTCAGATTGGATGGAAGTGAAGTAATGCGGCGGGCAAAATGGCCGGTCATCTTTCTCCTTATTGCTGCAGGAGTGGTATTTTATTATTTTATGTTTATCAAGATTGAGCCTGGTCCTCTCCTGGAGGAAGCATTGGATAAGGCCTACCAAGCAAAAAGTTACAGGTATACCCTTAAGTCGGATCTGAATATTGGGGGCAATAAAAAAACCTGGATCAGGGTACAGGGGGAACGGGCTCCTGAATGCTACCACTTCCAGGGGAAAACCCTCGGCACTCCGGTGGAAATTTACCAGATTGGGATGAGGAGTTATACAAAGGATCCGGTAAGTGGTAAATGGACTATCTTAGATGGGGTAGATTTGAGCAAGCAGCAGCTCTATATGGCTGAGATCGATCCCGTTCGAATAACAGTTTCCGGTTTTAAAAAAGGATTGGAGAGCCCGCCGCGTTCTTGTAGGCAAGGAGAAGCTTGGCTGGACCAAA
>NZ_CDRZ01000069.1 GCF_000946815.1 Syntrophaceticus schinkii
TGACTGTAATGACATTTACGAAACCATAAAGAATGACTTTCACGCCCAGGCAATCATAGCTCTTAATCTTAGAGGGACCAGGCAACCTAGAGCTGGCTTTGATTTTGATGGGACACCTATTTGTTCCGCAGGGTTTCGGATGGTTTACTGGGGCAGCGATAACGGAGTTAACAAGTTTCGTTGTCCCCACGTACTTGATAAAGCTGAATGCCCCTTTGGTACCGACTGGTGTTCAAGCTCCAACTATGGAATGGTGATAAAAACTAAAATTGAAGATGACTCAAGGCTGTTCTGTAGCCCCCACAGGGGGACCAAGAACTGGCAAAAGCTATATGATGAAAGAACAAGCGTTGAGCGCTATTTCGGCAGACAAAAGAAGCATCTAGGTTTAGAAAGCATTACAGTTCAGGGTACTAAAAAGGTAGAAACTCACGCCTACCTTTGTGCAATAGCGCTGATAGCTACAGTAACAGCCGTCAATACAGCTGAAAGAGAACAAAAAGCAGCTTAATTCTAATCAAGAAAGCACTTTAATTACCAAGGGGGTGGTGTCTGCCTTTTTGTAACTAGTAGCTATTATTTACCAGTAATGCTCCATGCGCTGCCGTTATTTGTTAATCAAAAGCGGTGGTCCAGTTGTTATTTTTTGTTTAAACTTTGATTTTTGAATTATGAAATTCTCTCACCCACTACAGCTGCCACAGTCAGAGTAGATCCCATTCCTGATAGATTTGAATCACAAGCTACCTCTTCTATAATATTATTATGAGCTTTGAGTACCGCCAGACGGAGCGCCTCAACCGGGGAGGTGTTTTGAACAATTTGATAGTAATTCTTTTGTAACTCTCTGACAGCTATCAAACTAGCCACTTCACCTGCCGCCCGCCCTCCGATGCCGTCAGCCACCGCAAATATACAGCCTGCGGTCTGAGTGGTTTCTTCGTCAGCAGGTTCATAGACCATTCTCTTGTCCAATTAGGGCTTGCTGAACAGTTCCCAAAATATTTATAACCGCTCTTAGACAATTTAATAACTGCCAAAGTTAACTCTTAAGGGTTTAAAAAACATAGCAGATTGTTTTTTATCTGCTTTTTGACCAAATATACCTTCCAAAAGGGTGTATAAAAAATGGCAAAAAAGAGACCGCAGCCTCCGATCCAAATTCATTACCAGGAACTGTAACATGATTACGCTTTCAGCTGTTTCTTTCAGGCGCGCATGATCCGGGCTAGGCCATATCTGCGTTTGCCTACTCCAAAACCACCTTCGATTTCGTTGCGCTCTTTCATATCTTGTTTTTCAAGCTCTTTATTTGGTCGGCCATCCCGGGGTGGGCGTCCCAGCGGTGGACCGCTTAATCTGATGCCATTTTTCTTGCAATATGAACGATTATCCCGGTTGCGGTAGATTTTATCTGCTAAGATTGCTTCGGGATAAAACCCAAAGCGTTCCTTGTAATTTTCTACAGCCTTCTGTAACTCACAGCTTTCATTGAAGGAATCCCAACTGAGGTGATCGATATAGAAGTAGCCATCTACCATGCTGACGGCTACTTTGGCTCCGAATTCGGTGTTGGCTTTGGCTTTGCCCCGTACTATGGGGCGAATATGGGGTTGGCAGATACTGACGATGCGGTCTTTGATTTGGTGGATCTTATTGGTGTACATCTCTCGCTGTTGGCTGTAAAGTGTCCGGATGGTTGCCAGTTCACGGCTTTGCCGGGTGCTTAGATTGCCGTGTCCCTCAAGGTTGAGAAGTGAATCTATTGTCTTCAGGTTCCTGCACAGATAGGACAGTTGTTTGCCGATGGCTTTGCGGATAGCTTTTCCCCGGGGTTTCTTCTGTTTGGCTATTTTCAGGTAATCACGCCTGGCAATCTGGCGATAGGTGCGGGGCTTTCTTTTCAAGCCCAGGCCGGTATGGGACAGGGTGTCGATTATCTTTTCGGTTTTCTCCCGAGCTTCGTTCAGTAAGACAGATCTGTTGGATAGCGGATATCAGCTGGGGCACAGGTAGCATCAAGTAGCAATTTACCCTTATTGGTCGGCTTAGCAGGTTTGGAGCCCTGTCCGGGAGGGGTACCGCCAGGATGGGGAGGTCCACCTGGTTCATCCGGATCCTTTAGTTTTTTTGTTTGCTTTCCCTTGCAGATCAGTTCATTTATTTTGTTCAGTGTTTCCTTATCCAAGCGCTTGCGGAAGTGAACCATTAGCGATGGGTCAAAGGGGGGTTCTATTTGGTACTTTTCCAGCCCGATGAAGTATTGGAGATACGGGTTTTCTGTGATCTGTTCCACGGTTTCCCGGTCTGTGAATCCGCATTTTTCTTTGATGATTAGCGCACCCAGAGCCATACGCAAGGGTTTGGCCACTGTTCCGGCATTGGATGGGAACAGGTCGGCGTAATTCTTTTCAATCGTTGACCAAGGTATTATTTCAGCCAATTTGACCCAACGGTTATTGGCATCAAGTTTGCCTTCAAAGGGAAGTATAAAGCCTTCAAGAACCATTTGACCTGTGGGACGTCGGTACATTTTCTTCCTCCATGTGCAAGGTTTTTGGGGTTTTTCTTGCGTTTCCCTTGGATATTATTCGATAAAAAGGCCATAAAATCCTTGTGGTTATTGGATTTTATTGTTGTTCAGCAAGCCCTAACTTAGGAAAAGCGGGCTATGTATCAGAATTTAAAGACTTCTTACCTGGAAGCAGATCCTTGCCGGAAAAAGTATTTACACCCCGACCCAGTAACACAAGTCCGGAGAAGTTTGCGTGGGAGGAAGACTGATATGGGGAAAAATATTGGTTAAACGGTGATCGCTTAATTTGAGGTACAGGTCTGTTTGACGCTTACCATCCATTGTGATAATCGGTACTCTGTTGTAACTTTTTGTGTATCCATACAATCACTCCGTTTTCGTTTGAAAAGGTTGAAAAAGTTTGCTTACTTTTTCAACCTTTTCAAACGTATTCTCATTATGATTGTACTGTCTTGCAGGTGGCTATTCTATGTGACGGTATCTTTGACGCTTACATTGCCTGGAGTGTTCCAGTGAGGTTGTCGAAGAAGAATTAGGTCTGTGATGATCTAGTAAACGCTTGGGCTGTTTTGCAGAAAAACAGAAGAAAAAATGTGTGTGCCTTTCACAAGGGGGCGCAAAACAAGGGTGTCACTAGTGAAGCATGATTTATGAGGAAATGCGTTGTTTGTTCTCCTGCCCCCTTAAAGATAGGGGGCGGGGGAACCCCAATACCATTTAAAACAAGATATTGACGAGGTGATTTTTATCTGAAACCATTCGCCGTGGTAGAAAGCCACAGACACAGACAAGACGCGTCTTTTACGGCGCTACTTATTTACTAGATCAGATCGGTGAGAAAACCGGTCTCACGGAAGATCTAGCTCGATGTTTTCCGGAGAGCTATAAGATGATCCAATCGTTAGCGTACTTTCTGATCTTGGAAAGTAAAAGCCCCGTGAGCCGTTTTCCAAAATGGGACCATCTGCATCTCCATCCCTACGGCAAAAACATCCCTTCCCAGCGAAGCAGTGGGCTTTTTAGTCAGATTGATGAGGCAAGCAAGATGGCTTTTTTCAAATGTCTTGCCGAAAGACGGCAGGAAACAGAATACCTGGCCTATGATACTACGTCGATTTCCTCTTATTCCCAGAGCTTGAAACAGGTGAAATTCGGGAAGAACAAAGACCATGACCCATTACCTCAGATCAATTTGGCCTTGATTTACGGTGAAAAATCTAACCTTCTTGTCTATTACCGAAAACTTGCCGGTAATATTACCGATGTTAAAACAGTCAGGCAATTGCTGCAAGATCTTGACTTCCTGAAGATTCATCAAATCAAGCTCATCATGGACAGGGGCTTCTATAGTGAGGATAACATCAATGATTTATACAAGCATCACTACAAGTTTCTTATTGCAAGCAGGATATTTCTCAAGATGTTCCGTGGCTTTCTGAATGAGATTCGTCCGGACATTACCAACAGAAAGTATTACCACTCGTCGACCGGACTCTATATTCAGACGTTCCCTCATCCATGGAATTATCGCGAACTCAAACCTCGGAGTCAGGAAGAGGTTCATGGTAAACGCCGGATGTATACTCCATTTCTACTATAATGATTCAGGTTGACTCTT
>NZ_CDRZ01000070.1 GCF_000946815.1 Syntrophaceticus schinkii
CATCACACTAATGCTTGAATTCCAACAGCCGTACAGAAACTGCTAAATCGTCCTTTCACAGCTTCCCGTAAATCTGATAGAGTCAATTGCTCCATTGGTAACGGGTAAACACTCTTTTCTATCGACTGATCGGCCTTCTTGTGGTATGCTGACATTGGCGGTAACCTCCCTGTATGGTTTTGGTTGTTTCCCAAACCCATTATGCCATATCTGGCTGGGAACCGCCACTTCAATTTCCACGGCTGTTGGGACAATCTCCGAATCTACATCTGCGAGTACGAAACACCTAGAGAGCTAAGAACCATACTGAACAAATATATGAAAACTTACAACACTTATCGACCTCATTTGCGAGGGGAGGGCTTTTCTCCCCGAGCTTGCTACTACTCGATTAAACATTAATAATTCCTAACTTTTGAATTCATCTATTAAGTTATTAAATTCATCTTCATTCATTCCAACATACATCCTATGGATATAGCTTTCAAAACGACTTATTTTTTGATATGACAACCCACACGCAAGAAACACTTTATACCTATGCATCCTTCGAATCTTTTTATCTTTCGGTTCCTTGAAGCTCATTCTCATAAAAACCATTTCATATTTCGCATATGCACCGAACCCATATGCCACCGGTATATATGCAATTGAAAAAATGATAGGAATACAAAAACTTACTAACAAATCTACTAAACCTAACGTCGAATACGTTTCAACTGCTATCTTGAGAGTTAACTCTAAAAATAGAAAACCCAATATAGCTAAAATGAATGATATGAGTCTTTTGACTTGCTGGCTTTCACTTTTATACCCTGCTACAGTTTCTAACATAACAAGAAAAGTTACAACTGGCAAAATAATTATTTCTACTATCAAATTAAAAGTAAAAGAGCTGATAATAAATTCTAAAATGATAGTAAACTTTAAATTGTCAGTTAATATATTCCTAAAATAGTGACTTTCCTTTTTAGAGTTAACGGCTCCATAGCACACGGGTACTCCAGCAAACAAAACCCAAAATACAATATCTTTTAAATACGCATTTCTCCATATTGGCAGTTGCATTGAAAGGAAGGTGAGAATCGCCGCATATACCAAAATCGCTATAAAGGGAATCAGTAATTTTCTTGAAGCAGCGACTTTAATAACGCTTATTGCAGCTTTCCTTATTGATGGTGAGATAAAAACGAATGCTACAAAAATGATTAACCATATTCCTGTGGCTATTTCACGTGTTGAAAAAATATCGGTCATTGCTATCCTTCCGTTATAGTAATTTTCTTTAACCCTCCCCTCGCAACGGTACCGTGTACCACCCGACTTTTGTCGAATACCAGCGAACGGAATAATATGAACTAGTCAATAGTTCCACTTGGAGTCATTAACAGACCAGCAAATCACATAGTATTTCCGCGGCCTTCCCGTTGCCAAAGATATTATGTTGTTTTTCATTTGGCTCAAAAGATCTTACTGCATTGATGATATTTTTCCTCTTTATTTGTTGGCATTCAGTCTCTTCCCCAACCACCATATTCCACCCATCTTCCACTGTTTCCGGCCAGGCTGAGACTGTATCCAGAGTAATACAGGGTACTTTTGCAAAATAGGCTTCCTTTTGCAGACCGCCGGAATCGGTGAGTATTTTTCCTGCATTTTTGGTTAAGACCAGCATTTCCAGATAGCCTACCGGTTTGATCAGGTATATGTTGGGTGTATCTTTTAGTACCCGGTACAGTCCGTAGTGCTTCAGATACTTTTCAGTTCGTGGGTGAACAGGGAAGACCAACTCTATTTCTTGTGCAAGCTCTATAAAAGCTTTGCAAATTTCCCGCAATTTCTCCTCGGTATCGGTATTGCTTGCTCTGTGTACTGTTGCCAGCAGGTAATTGCCTTGTTCCAGGCTTAGATTATCCAGAATTCCGGTTCGTTTTTCTGCTTCCTTTGAAAAGTGCAAAAAGCAGTCCAGCATAACATCTCCTGTCAGATACACCCCTTAGGTCAACCCTTCCCGGTGCAGGTTATCCAAGCATACAGGAGTAGGGGTAAAGAGCATACTTGAGATATGGTCCGTGACCACTCTGTTTACTTCTTCGGGTATCGTCTTGTCGTTCATTCTTGGCCCAGCTTCTACATGGGCAACGGGGATGTGCAGTTTGACTGCCGCAAGTGCCGCTGCCAGAGTGGAGTTGGTGTCGCCGTAGACTAGGACAACGTCAGGTTTTTCTTTAAGAAACAGTGCTTCCAGTTCGGCCATCATCTGGCCTGTTTGCCGGGCATGAGTGTCAGAGCCGATCCCCAAATTATAATCCGGTTGGGGTATATTCATTTCATCGAAGAAGATGTCTGAAAGCTCATGATTGTAGTGCTGTCCAGTGTGAATGATAATTTCCGTATGTTTTTTACGGAGTTCTCTAGAAACCAGTGCTGCTTTGATGAACTGTGGTCTGGCGCCGAGTACTGTGATGATTTTCAATTTCTTCACCTTCGTATATCCATTTCTACAGATTTATGGTTAATTATATGTTATTCGATATATGGTGGGGGATTTCCTGTATGATTATGCTACTTCATGAGAAGTTTTACATCGGTATCTCTAATAGCTATTTTGTTTTAGGGAAATAGATGCGTAGCTTGCAACCATTCTTCATATATATAAAAGATCATAAAGTGTTCATAGTGTAAAGTATTTGTAGGAGAAAATGTTGGAGAAAAAGACAATAATAAGCTCGGGGGGAAAAGCGTCCCCCTCGCAACGGTACCGGGTACCCCCCGCATTTTGTCGAATACTCGCGGACAGTACTGTGTGTGATATTTGAGGAGAATAAAACCCTCCTGGACAAACCCACACCACCCAACCTGCGGGTAGGCAGCCCTTGGCAAGAGCACCACATTCCACGCAGAGTGTCAGGCCTTATTACATAATACACATTACGGGAACTAGCCAACAGACTGTTTGTTTTACAGATATATAGGAAAATGTGCTTTAGCAAGCTCGGGGGGAAAAGGGCCTCCCCCTCGCAACGCTACCGGTTACCACCCGACTTTTGTCGAATGCGATCGTCAGCTTAAAACGGGTCCATTTGATCACTGAAAGTGATCCACCCTGATCTTTTGAATCTGATTGAGCTGCCCCAGACACGGGAAACCTAGAAAATAACCTGTTACGCATTCTTTTAACCAAATGGTAAAATGGGATGAGGAAACGTCCAATTCACTGGGGTGCTCTAGAGTAACTGTCCGAAGTTAAAATGAAAAAAATGGTCAATCTCTGATCCCTGGTTATGCTTAGTCCATGACCCTAACATCTCAACAGCTTACATTCTTTTTTTGTTTTTTGGTAAGACATAATCTAGTCCTGCGTTGATGATGGATAACATCTTCATTAAGACCAATCCTCGGGGAACGTCATGCCCGACTAGGAAAAGTTCACAAAGAAGATGGACGGCGCGGTTGCCACCATCATAGGGCTCGACCACGCCATCCTCTGTGGCAATGATAGTAGCGAGAGTGTGTACAACGAAAGGGGCTGATAATCATCTAAACTGCGGTAATTGTTCTGATGACTTTCATTGTGGCAATACCTGTTTTTGCATAACAAGAAGCCGAAGTGAAGTATTTAGATTTCGATGCCTTGGGTAGATCTTTCTGCACAGTAACTTCATATCCGAACGGGGTGACTATTGTTTTAACCATCCTTCCCACAGCAGTCCGGGTGAAATTATCTGTCAAATCCACCTTAGAGTTTTGTTGGCTGTCGAAGTATGCTTCAATTTCATCGACACAGGCGGACAAGGCTGGTTTTCCTGCTTCTGAGGCATCAATCATTCCGATGATGTTCTCATC
>NZ_CDRZ01000071.1 GCF_000946815.1 Syntrophaceticus schinkii
AATTTTTCTTTTGCACCTATCACCCTTTGAGATAGTCATGATACAGCAGGCATGTTCCCTCATCGGCTGTGATACACTGCCCGAATACGCTTTGGATGCGCTCAGGAGCCCCTTTATCCGCTACGATCCAGCCGAGCGACAGTACGAAGTACATAGCATTCTAATCGAACTCCTGATTCAAAAGCGCGGTGAGCGCGGGCCTGCGTTTGAACACCAGTGCCTGCTGCGGGCGGGGGACTTTTGCCGGGATGAGGGCCAAACCGCTAAAGCTTTTGGCTTTTATATGCAAATCCGAGATTATGAGCGGATGCTCTCGCTTGACCTTTCCGAAATGAACTTGGAGATTATCAACGGTGTGCCCTTTGCGGAGTTAGCCCTTGATATTGCCAAATACTGCCCGGCAGATATTAAAAAGGCGCATATCCTGAACATGCTCCGCATTGCCTGGGCGTTGTTTACGGCCGGGATGAATGAGCAGTTTGAGATATTGATGGATGAACTGCATACCATGCCTGAACTGCTGGAGAATTCAGATTTGCTAAGGGAATGGCTGCTGTTGTCTTCATATAGGAGTTTTCCTTGTCTGTCTGAGATGACTGCCATACTCAGACAGGCTGCCCCGCTTTTTAAAGGCCAATGCTCCCAGATAATTCTCCCTACCGCTCTCTGGTGCTTTGGCAATTATTCCCCGTTGACTGAGTTCTACACTACACCTGGTGAGGCGGATCGTGAGGGCGATGCGCTGGAGGAGTATATCACCATCTATTCTCGTCTTACAAATGGTCACGGCAGCGGTGCAGATGCGCTGTTTCGCGCGGAACTGGCCTATCAACGGGGAAACTTGAGCGATGCAGAGATACTTGCCTACAAGGCGGCGTTTCTTGCCGAAAGCAAGCAGCAAAGTGTGGTTCTATTGGGTGCCGCCATACTGCTGGCCCACGTTGCACTGCACAAAGCGGATACAGTCGGCTGGGAGCGTGCTATCGCCTCAATGGAACGTGCCGCATCCTTCGACCGGCAGGATACGTTCGTCATTAGGTCGCTTCTGGATATTATTCGAGGCGTTCTTCAAAACGAGTTTGAGAATTACAAGAGTATCGCTGATTGGCTGCAAAATGCGGATTTCGCGGAGCGTTGCCTGTCGCCCGCTATGACCAACGCCGGGCTGTTCGTACACCTGCGCTTTCTCATGCATCAAGGTGAATTTGCCCGAGTTATAGGCACGTTACAGGCCGTACGACCGGAAGACGGGCTATTGAGTCCCTATGGGGATCTTTTTCCTTGTTTCCTTATGGCTATCAGCCATATGGCGTTGGGCAACCGTGCTCAAGCCACTGCTTTTGTTGAACAAGCTGCTCAAAAGACTCTTCCCGATGGATTGGTGTCTCCCTTTGCCTCGTATTCACAACTGCTGGGGGACCTGGTTGATGAGGTCATTGGGCGTGATTATCCCGCCCTTTTGGAGAAGTTTAAGACCGTCAGGACGCGCTTCTCACAAGGCTGGTTCACGTTGCGTGAGGCCCTTTTTTCAGGGGAGCTGCCTCCTGACTTAACAGAACGGGAATATGAGGTGGCCAAACTGGCAGCCGCGGGGCTGCGTAACAGCGAAATAGCGGAAAAGCTGGTGATAACGGAAAGCACTGTGCGCGCACATCTACGAGCAATATTTCAAAAGCTTCAAATCGACCGCCGCATCCACCTGGCAGAAAAGCTGAAATAAAATATTTTCAAAAAGATAGTCCATTAAGATTGTCCATTCGGACGATGTGTAAAACAAGGATCCCATTCTATAGTAAATCTGTAGGATGGGATTTTTTGCTGCGGGAAAGGAGGCAAATGCGTGAATTACATCAAAACTGTGCTGCCCATGAAGGACTACCGGCTTTTTATGGAAATGGAGAGCGGTAGTATGGTAACGGTAGACCTTTCCGGAAAGCTGCACACCATGAAATACGCCGGGCTTGCCGATGAAACATTCTTTAAAACCGCCACCACCGATGGGGATTATGTCATCTGGGGCGGCGGGCGGCTGCGCCTGACGGTCAATGAACTGATGGAGGTGGTGTTATTGGGATGATTGAGGGGTGGGGGAAGCTGCAGTGAAGATACCCCGCCCACGTTGCCAAGCAAAAAAGGAGAGGAAGCGAGAATGACTGGTAACAAATTCAATGGGATTACCCGCTTTTTGAAAGGAAAGAGGAGTTTATATGCCGTCCTGCTGACCATGATGTTTCTGTTAACTACTTCCATAGCTGTTTATGCAGAACAAATAACTGCTCCAACCGCTGATCCACCGGCAGGAACTTATTGTGGAACACAGGTATCCACATTTGAAAATGTACTTTTTGCCGGCGGTAACGGCACTGAGTTAGACCCCTACCAGGTGGCAACGGCCGAGCAACTTAATAATGTGAGATACCATCTCGATAAGCATTTTATACAGACAGCAAATATCGACCTGAATGCTGCACCTTATAATACCGATTTGGGTTGGGAGCCCATCGGCAGTTATGGGTCTCCATTTAACGGTACATTTAACGGCAACGGCAAGACCATCAGCAACCTGACTATCAACCGGAGTACTGCGGATTACGTTGGTTTGTTTGGTATTGCCGGGCAATATGCCAAAATCCAGAATGTGAAACTGGAAAATACTACTGTCACTGGTAGGAATAATACCGGCGGTCTGGTGGGTACGAATGCTGACTCTATCACCAACTCCTGCGCCACCGGTGCTGTAACAGGTTCCGAATATGTCGGCGGTCTGGTGGGATACAATCTTGTTGGTGATATCACCAACTCCTATGCCACCGTTGCTGTGAGTGGTGGAACATGGGTCGGTGGTCTGGCAGGATACAATGACTGGGCAACAATCAGCGGTTCATATACCACGGGGGCTGTAACAGGTACAGCTTATGTCGGCGGACTGGTGGGACAAAATAGACAAGGCTCTATCACCAACTCCTATGCCACCGTTGCTGTAACAGGTACAGATAATTATGTCGGTGGCCTGGTCGGCTGCAATCAGGAGAATTCTCAGATTACCAGTTCCTACGCTATCGGTACTGTGGTCGGGAAACAGTCTACTGGCGGCCTGGTGGGAGAAAATTGGGGTACCATTACCAAATCTTACGCCACAGGTGATGTAACAGGCAGCGGTGGAGTCGCTGGTCTGGCAGGAAGCAATTCCGGTACAATTACCAACTCTTACGCCAGGGGTGCTGCAACCGGTACCCAGGATCATATCGGTGGCCTGGTGGGATGGAATAATGAAGGTAGAATTTACCACGCTTATTCTACTGGTGTTGTGACGGGTAGAACATTTGTCGGCGGACTGGTTGGGCGCAGTGACTCTGGTATTATCACTTATAGTTATTGGGACAAAGATGCATCCGGTAGGGATAAATCTACCGTAGGAGAAGGCAAAACTACAGAGGAAATGAAACAGCAGGTAACATTTGCAAATTGGGATTTCAATACTATTTGGAATATTGACGGCAGCACAAACGACGGTTATCCCTTCTTAACAATTTTTGCCGGCGGCAGCGGAACAAAGGAGGATCCCTACCTGGTCGCAACGGCCGAGCAACTTAATAATGTGAGATACCGCCTCAATAAGCATTTCAAACAGACTGCAAATATCGACCTGAATGTTGCACCTTATAATACCGGCGCGGGTTGGGAGCCCATCGGCATTTATGGGTCTCCATTTAGCGGCACATTCGACGGCAACGGAAAGACCATCAGTAACCTTACTATCAACCGGAGTGCTAATTACTCCGTAGGTTTGTTTGGTTATTCCAGTAATACTGCCGAAATGCAGAATGTTAAAATGGAAAATACTAATGTTACTGGTGGGAATAATACCGGCGCCCTGGTGGGAGATAATCGGGCTACTATTACCAACTCCTACGCCAAGGGTGCTGTAACAGGTACAGGTTTTTGTGCCGGCGGACTGGTAGGATACAATTATAAAGCCTCGATATCTGACTCCTACGCCACCGGTACCGTAGCGGGTAGCAAAAGAGTCGGCGGCCTGGTGGGAGAAAATTGGGGTACCATTACCAACTCCTACGCCACCGGTACTGTAACAGGTTCCGCATATGTCGGCGGTTTGGTGGGATACAATGCTTTGGCAACAATCAGCGGTTCATATACCACGGGTACTGTTAACGGTCAACAGTTTACTGGCGGCCTGGTGGGAGACAATTGTGGTACCATTACCAAATCTTCTGCTACAGGTGATGTAACAGGTACAGGTAATTATGTCGGAGGCCTGGTAGGCTACAATCAGCAGAATTATTCCATTGCCGATTCCTACGCTACCGGTACTGTGGTCGGGAAACAGTCTACTGGCGGCCTGGTGGGAGAAAATTGGGGTACCATTACCAAATCTTACGCCACAGGTGATGTAACAGGCAGCGGTGGAGTCGCTGGTCTGGCAGGAAGCAATTCCGGTACAATTACCAACTCTTACGCCAGGGGTGCTGCAACCGGTACCCAGGATCATATCGGTGGCCTGGTGGGATACAATCATGGTGGTACAATTTCCTACGCTTATGCTACCGGTGCTGTTGCTGGCCCAGGTATTCATATCGGCGGTCTGGTAGGTGAGAAGGGCACTGTCACTAAAAGTTATTGGGATACCACTACCTCAGGGACAAAATCCTCTGCTGGCGGCGAAGGCGTTGCAGGCAAAACTACAGCGGAAATGAAACAGCAGGTAACATTTGCAGATTGGGATTTTACGAGTATTTGGAAAATTGAAAGCAGCAAAAACGACGGGTATCCATTCTTGAAAGATAATCCCGCTCATCCGGATCTTGACGCAGTTTATGCCGTTAGGGATGCTTTGACCTGGGATATCATCAAAGGAGAAAACTCTACACCGGATAATATTATAAACAACTTGACCAATCCATTACCTACTGCTGGAACCAATGGTACGTCAATTAGTTGGAGCGCAGACCCTGTCGCTTGGATTAACACTACCACCGGAGAGGTTACCCGACCGACATCAGGTCACCAAACAGTTGTCCTGACAGCTACCATAAGCAAAGGTATATTTAGTGGCATCAAGAAGTTCGTTCTGACGATTATTGATCCTTCTATCGTTGCTACTCCAAGTGCCAGCCTGGCATCTGGAACCTACGGTGAAACGAAAAAAATTACCTTATCTACTGTAACCGAAGAGGCAACCATTTACTATACGACCGATAATAGCGATCCAGCAATCAGCAACACCCGCATTCAGTATACCGGTGAAATAGAAGTAACGGGCAACATGACCATTAAAGCCATAGCAGTAAAAGTGGGTATGGAAAATAGCCCGGTGGCCACATTTGAATATATTATTGTAGTTTTTGACGGTGGTGATGGCAGCTTGGATAACCCCTACCAGGTTGCCATACCGGAACAACTTGACAATGTACGCGAATGCCTTGATAAGCATTTTATACAAAAAGCGGATATCGATCTAAGCAGTTATCATACTGATGGGGGTTGGATACCCATCGGTGTTTCTGGCTCTTCATTTACCGGTACATTTAACGGCAACGGCAAGACCATCAGCAACCTTACTATCAACCGGAGTACTACAGATTACGTAGGTTTGTTTGGTGTTACCGGAGCTACTGCCCAAATCCAGAATATGAAACTGGAAAATACTAATGTTACTGGTAAACAGTATACCGGTGCCCTGGTAGGACGAAATGAAGGTACAATCACTGACTCCTACGCCACCGGTGCTGTAACAGGTGCAGGTACTTATGTAGGCGGCCTGGTAGGATTCAATACAAAAGCAATCAGCGGTTCATATACCACGGGTACTGTGAACGGTCAACAGCGTACTGGCGGCCTGGCGGGAGAGAATGGGGGTACGATCACCAACTCCTACGCCACCGGTGCTGTAACAGGTGCAGGTACCTATGTAGGCGGCCTGGTAGGATTCAATACAAAAGCAATCAGCGGTTCATATACCACGGGTACTGTGAACGGTCAACAGCGTACTGGCGGCTTGGCGGGGGAAAATAAGGGTACCATTACCAATTCTTACGCCACAGGTGCCGTAACAAGTGCAGATGATTATGTCGGTGGCCTGGTCGGCTACAACCAGCAGAATTCTTCCATTACCGATTCCTACGCCATCGGAAAAGTGTTCGGGAGACAGCGTACCGGCGGCCTGGTGGGGGAAAGTAACGGTACCATTGCCAGTTCCTACAGCACAGGTGCTGTAACAAGTGCATATGATTATGTCGGTGGCCTAGTGGGATACAATAGTGGCTCTATTATCAACTCTTACGCCACCGGTGCTGTAACAGATGCTTATGATAATGGCGGCGGACTGGTGGGATACAATAGTGGCTCTATTATCAATTCCTACGCTACCGGTGCTGTTACAGATGCTTATGCTTATGTCGGCGGGCTGGTGGGATGGAATAGTGGCTCTGTTACCAACTCCTACGCCACCGGTGCTGTAACAGGTACACTCGATGTCGGCGGACTGGTAGGAATCAATCGTAAAGGCTCGATATCTGAATCCTACGCCACCGGCGCTGTAACAGGTAGTAAGTATATCGGCGGACTGGCGGGTGTGATTTACGAGGGCTCTATCACCAACTCTTACGCCACCGGTGCTGTAACAGGTATCTATGATCATGGCGGACTGGCTGGGAGCTATACCTCTGGTACTATCACAAATAGTTATTGGGACAAAGATACATCCGGTAGGGATTCATCTGCCGGAGGAGAAGGCAAAACTACAGAGCAAATGAAAGAGCAGGAAACCTATGTGGGTTGGGATTTCAATGATACTTGGAGTATTGAGGGTAGCAAGAACAACGGTTATCCCTTCCTGAAAAATAATCCCCCTGCAACCAGTGCAACCATCAGCCCGACTACCGCATTCTTTGACAAGAAAGCGGGAAGTCAGGCCGATGTAACCACTACTATCACCTGGAACTCAGCAACTAATGTAACCGCGGTTAAGAAGGGCGATGCTGCCTTAACGGTAAATACTGACTACACCGTAGCTGGTAACACCTTAACCATCAAAAAAGAATACCTGGCAGCACTAGCTGTTGGCGATGTAGCTTTAACCATCGAGTTTGACAAAGGTGATGCCGCTGCCTTGAATATTAGCGTATCTGATACAACCCCGGTAACCTATACCTTGACATTAAGTGGTGACGGTTTAACCTCCGATCCCGGAGCTGGAGCTATCACCGAGAACACCTCGGTAACCATTACCGTTACCCCGACAGCAGGTAAGCAGGTAGCCACTTTTACCGTAAATGGAATAGACAAAAAAGCTGAACTAGTAAACA
>NZ_CDRZ01000072.1 GCF_000946815.1 Syntrophaceticus schinkii
GAGTTCATAAAAAGGGGCCTCCCCACTTCCTGTTAAAAACAACACCTGCACCGATGTCCGCTCCTTTCGCAACCCGCCCCTTACGGATTCATTAGAAGAACTGCTGGAGTGGTATGCAGATGAGCTCTTATCACAAACACCCTGCATGAGAATGACCGATATCTCCTCGCGCAAAATGCTGGTCAATGACCCAATTTAAAAGGAATTATCTATAACACCGTGAATTTCTGTGATTATTATGGTTTCGAATATATGAAGCTGAGAAAACAATTAACAATACCAATTATAAAAATCGAAACAGATTACACTACACAGGGAGCTGCACAACTCAAAACCCGAACAGAAGCGTTTTTTGAAAACTTAAAAGCACCCCTGACAGCACCTCCGGCGAGAAAGCACTTCTCTACGGTGCATCCCAGACGGCTTGAGCAGTATACCGCCGGAATTGACAGCGGTTCTACTTCTACCAATGTCGTCATCTTGGACAGCAAGCAAAATATAGTTTCCTTTTCCGTTCTGCCTACCGGTGTACATGTAGCGGACAGTGCGGAAAAAGCTCTGGAGGATGCGCTTAAAAAGGCCGGTCTTTCCAAAAATCAGATTAGCCGTACAGTTTCAACCGGCTACGGCCGCGCCAATATTGCTTTCCGCAAAAAGGATGTCACTGAAATTACATGCCACGCAGTTGGTGCACATTTCTTAAACCCCGCGGTTCGTTCGGTCATCGATATTGGGGGGCAGGACAGCAAGATCATACGCCTCAATGAGAATGGCACAGTGCTCCGTTTTGTGATGAACGACAAATGTGCTGCAGGCACAGGCCGTTTTCTGGAGATGATGGCGCAGTCTCTGGGGCTTACTTTGGAAGAGATGAGCAGATGCGGGTTGCAGTGGGATGAAGAGATCACCATCTCCAGCATGTGTTCCGTTTTCGCCCAATCAGAGGTCGTCTCACTGATAGCGGAAGACAAAAAACTTGAAGATATTGTTCACGGACTTAACCTGTCAGTTGCTTCCAAAGTGATAGCACTGGGTGGACGTGCCAGGATGGAAGGCGAATACATGATCACCGGCGGTGTGGCCAAAAATACAGGTGTTGTCCGTGCCATAGAAGAAAAGCTCAGCAGTCCGGTTCTGGTGCCCGATGAGCCGGAAATTTGCGGGGCTTTGGGGGCAGCGTTAATTGCAGCAACATGACCCGGATGCGCCGGGGGATGCACCGGGGACGGTTCCTGGCGCATTTCTGGGAGATGTAAAATGGACCGGAGTTAAAGGACGTGGCGGGGCGCGAGTGAAACATAAGAACATATGCCGAAATGGTGGCAAGGGACTATCACCACGGAAACACATCTTTAAGGGATGATCAAACCGGCCTGTGGAGAATGGGTTTAGGCTGGGGCATAGCAAACATATATCAGACTGGATAAAAGATACTGGTTTAATGTTGACTTCGGAGCAATTTGATGAATTACAAGAATCTAAACTATGGTTCGGTGGACAAAGTGATTTTTTGAAATCCAACCTTTAAAAAGGTGATGGGTATGAAATATTTTTACGAATATGATCAATCAGAAGTTCTTGATATCCTCAGGAGGTATATTACTGCCGTAGAGAGATTGCCTAATGATGTTAACCCATATGGAGAAATGGACAATATTCTTGATGGCAGGGATATTATCGAGGAACATAAGCAGTATTTATCTCAAGATGATATCAATAGACTTAACCAAGCAGACTGTCATTTGCGCCGATATCCTAAAGAAGTAAACCATCTTCTTGGCCGTGATCCAAAAAGACACAGAGAGCGAAATAATATTCCCCGCTCTCACTGGTGGTGGTATATAGATGAGTCAACAAGCACCTAACGGGTGCTTTTCTTATTGGATTTTGGTACTCCCTCTGCAGCAATGCCGATGATCTGCGGGTCATTGAAACGCATGGGAATCCTGCGCTTGGTATAGCACCAGCAGCATTGCTCTTTATCCCAGAATACGTCCCCTGAAATAAGCTTTAGAGGTTTGTTGGGTATGTAATCGATACCGCGCTCCTCCCAGAACAGGCGGGAGTGTTCTTTACCTAGGCGGATTAACGTCGGAACCATGTTTTGTTGACGCAATATCCAAAGGCGGGTGTTAATACCGACGTCACAGATTGGCGGTCATTTTGTATGGTCCAGTTCGGGTCAATCGGCTTCACAAATATCACCTTTGGTTAACTTCGCCAGGGGTTTAGTATTACCTTTTTTATAATAACCTAGCATAAGGGAGGTGTTTGTTTGCAGATACCTGAGAAAATGAAAGTAGGTGGTTATATTTACGACTGCAAGCTGGTTGAGCGTTTCCTGTTACACCAGTTTAAACCTTTTTCTTAGCCACATTATGTACCATGCCCCTGGTTATCCCTAAGAGCCCGGCTATTCTTCTGTGAGATAAATAATTTGTTTCTATAAGTTCATTAACAACCTTTTCTAATACATCTTTATTGTTTCTTAACTCATTGGCTATTATCTCATGTTGTTGACAATATTTATCAATAATTATCAGAGCCTTTTCCTCACGTTCCAGTTCTATGTCTTCTTCAGTTTCCAAAAATTCATGAGTCTCTTCTTCTGAATGAAATTCGACAAACTGTTCCATTGAGCCGGAAAACAAATCCATTATCATCTGTTTTTCATTGGAACTTACCAAATTATCTTTCTTATCAACATAGCTTTTGTAACTGCTCCACTGATAATCAGATGGTTTTGCTACTATTCTTGCCTTTATAGGATTATTGTGTATATATCTCATTACCCGAATAATATGTCCCTCTATGTTGATGACTTCACTTCTGTATCTGTCCTGAAATACATGACCTACTCGTTTATATTTATTATTATACATTCCTGCAAACTTGATATTTATCCATTTAAATGCCTCCGACATTTCTAGCAAATCCGAGTGAATTAAAAAGTGTGCATGATTATCCATCAAACAATATGCTACTATCAATATCTTACCGTTATCCACCTGATGCTGTACCAGTTTTAAAAAGTATTGTTTTTCTATAGCTCGCAAAAAGACCTTTTCCCGGTTATTCCCTCGTACCATTAAATGATAATACCCTGTTTTGCTCTGTTTTCTAGCTTTCCTGGCCATATGCTCACCTCAATGAGATCATATATGCCCTGTAAAAAAAATGCAATAGGAACCGATAGGAACAATCCCCCCTGCATCAGAAATGCGCTAGGAAGTAGAGTAGGCGGGGTCTCTTGCCGCCTGGTAGCGTTTAGGTCAGGACAGTCCGTTATACTGCCCCTTTCGTCTGGCAGTGCCTTAGTATCCCGGCCGTGCGCTACTGGCCTAGCAGTTGTATCCCCTACCCCTCATCGAACCGTACGTGCGCTATTAACGCATACGGCTCTCCGTAGTCATTATTCACGGATCTCACGCAAAGATTCTTACCCTGACATCGTAAATATTCACAAATATACGG
>NZ_CDRZ01000073.1 GCF_000946815.1 Syntrophaceticus schinkii
TTAGCCCATACATGGATAAGCTCAAACTCATCGTAGCCGCAAATAATTCCGCAGGTCACGATGAATAAGATATCGGTTAATCGATGCCATATCTTCCCTTCCATTCTACTATCGTTCAATCCGCTAAAATAATCAAAAAACTTCCCTTGATATAAGCTTTCGCTCATCAGTATCCCCTCCACATATACTTCTGAGCTATAGCTTAATTCATAGTTGGTTGATTGTCCAGCAACTTTTACACCCATTTACTTCCTACATGAATTTGCCGTGTCGTTGGTGGTTGGTGGTTGGTGGTTGGTCATTAGTAATTCATGATCTTTTTATTCCTCTGCTTCTATTTTACATTAACATAAATATAATTAGCGGTACGGGAATCTACCCTGAAAATAAAGGTCAAATGCCGGAAATCGGAAGTTGCCAGGAACCGCTTCTGCTGGTTCCGCAACATTACATGACTTCGGCTCTGTTTTCATCCTCTGCTGACATTGCCATCAACCGACATAGACATCTGTCCTGAAAAAAGAGAGCAGATGATGTGTTAGTTGGTTGTTAGATAATTCCCTGGGCCAGCATGGCATCTGCTACTTTGACAAAACCGGCGATATTGGCTCCGTCTACATAGTTAACGCTGTTGCCTCTACTCCCAAAAGTTACACACTGTTCATGGATCTTTTTCATGATCTGCTGCAGCTTGCAGTCAACCTCTTCTGCTGACCAGCAGTAATGCTGACTGTTCTGGCACATTTCCAGCCCACTTACAGCCACACCGCCCGCATTGGCCGCTTTACCCGGAGCAAAGAGCAGCCCTGCATCTTGCAGCATATCTACAGCATCAGGTGAACAGGGCATATTTGCCGCCTCAACAACACACCTGCACCCATTATTGATCAAATTCCTGGCGTCATCCAACTCCAGTTCGTTCTGGGTTGCGGTAGGAACAGCTATATCACAGGGAACCTCCCAGGGTCTCCTGCCCTCTACCCACTTAAGACCGAATTCTTTTCCAAAATCCTGTGCAGGACGGCGGTGAACAGCCCAGAGGTCCCTTAAATATTCGAACTTCTCACCGTCAATCCCCTCGGGAGCATAAACATATCCGTTTTCATCTGCAATCGTAATAACCCTGGCACCGCATTGGCAGGCCTTTTGAATAAAATAACTCCCTACATTTCCATAGCCGGAGACGGTTATTGTTTTTCCTTGTAAGTCTTCTCCGCGAGCCTTCAACATCTCCTGCAGAAAATACACAACACCATAACCTGTAGCCTCCGGGCGCATTAGGCTGCCACCCCAGTTCCAGCCTTTACCTGTAAGAACACCTGTAAAAGCATTGGAGATCTTTCTGTACTGGCCGAAAAGATAACCGATCTCTCTGCTGCCAACACCGATATCCCCGGCGGGAACATCTGTATCAGGACCGATATGGCGATAAAGTTCATTCATAAATGCCTGGCAAAAACGCATTACCTCCTGGTCCGATTTGCCTCTCGGGTCGAAATCAGCACCACCTTTTCCACCACCCAGTGGCAAAGTGGTTAATGAGTTTTTGAAAACCTGCTCAAAGGCAAGGAATTTCATAACCCCTAAATTAACTGATGGATGAAAACGCAAGCCGCCCTTATAAGGTCCGATAGCGCTGTTCATCTGTACCCGGTAACCGCGGTTGACACGAACTTCCCCCTGGTCATCGTCCCAGGTTATACGAAAGATAATTATACGCTCGGGTTCTACTAACCTCTCCAAGATCTTTGCTTTCTTATATTTTGGCTGCTGTTCCAAAAACGGCAAAAGCGATCTTGCTACCTCATAAACTGATTGATGGAATTCTTTTTCCCCCGGATTTCTGCTGGTAACCTGATCGAGAAAACTATTAAGAAGCTGCTCTGACATGCTCGTATCCTCCATACCCTAACATTGATATAACCACAAACTGTATATTCGAGATTGCCTGCATTTATCCTGCATGCTCTTTCCTGTATACAAGTATACACTATCGGATTTGCAGTTCTTTTTCCACCGTCTGAATCAACTCTTCCAATTCTTTGAGCTTTCTTTCATGTTTCTTACGCACAACACCCCGTATATGATGGCCGGTAGAGCGCAGCATAAATGTAACTTGTTCGTCCATTTCCGCATAATCTTCCCGTAGTTCGGTCAGCTTAGCCTGTAAATTCTCTCTGCTCATCTGCCGGAATTCTTCCATCTGTTCCTCATCAAGCACTTTTTCACCTCCCGGCAACATTACAGGGATGACTCTACTCAATTATTATATCATTTTCTGTGATCTGTTACAGAAGGGTGCTCTTATCATCTTGTCATATCAGACTATCTGTTTTCGGCCTGTTTTCAGCAATAATAACCCAGCACTGTCCACATCAAAATACCCTTCCTTAATATTATACCCCAACAGCCCTTTCCAAAAAGCCTACTGTTACATAACTATGCCACCATTACCTCGGTCCCAATCATTAACGGCCAAAAAACAACCACCAACTGCCAACGACTAAATCCCAACATTACTTTTTGGCACCGTCAACACAAAAATTAATAAGCAGAACATTCCTAGTTCTGCTTATTTATGGCTCCCCGGGCGGGATTCGAACCTGCAACCCTCCGGTTAACAGCCGGATGCTCTACCGTTGAGCTACCGAGGAATATAAATATTCTGGCAGCGACCTACTCTCCCGGGATGTCCCAGTACCATCAGCGCTGGAGGGCTTAACTGCCGTGTTCGGAATGGGAACGGGTGTTACCCCTCCGCTCTAACCACCAGAAACTTTATTCAATTCATGTGACAGGTGTGACAGGGGGACGGGGGTCGTGTCATCGTGTCATCTGCACATAGATCACACAAACACCATCCACCAACCTGAAAGACGGAAGCCGGAGGTCGGATGTTAGAAGTCTGAAGTGGACACATCGGGGGCATTCCCCTTTCACATGTATCGCGCTATCATCTTTTTCCAACCACTAACGACCAACCACTAGCCACCAAATCGATATCGAGATACTGTGTCCTATTCTGTGACTTGCAATCTGTGGCATAGCATATTAAATCCAACCACAAACCACCAACCACTAACCACCAACTACTTAGCCTTTTGGGCGATTCCTTGGACCTGCCAAAGTAACCGTCCCCGTGGCTGCTGCTTATTTCTTTTTGGACAATCCTTTGGACCTGCCAAAGTGACCGTCCCCGTGGCTGGTCATACCAAGCAAAGGCGACTGGCGACAGTTTAGGCAAGCCCTCGACCTATTAGTACCGGTCCGCTTAAAGAGTTACCTCTCTTACACTCCCGGCCTATCTACCTGGTCATCTTCCAGGGGTCTTACTCCAGCTTGCGCTGGATGGGAAACCTCATCTTGGGGCCGGCTTCGCGCTTAGATGCTTTCAGCGCTTATCCGTTCCAAACATAGCTACCAGCTGTACCGTTGGCACGATAACTGGTACACCAGTGGTCTGTCCATCCCGGTCCTCTCGTACTAGGGACACGCCCCCTCAAGTTTCCTGCGCCTGCGACGGATAGGGACCGAACTGTCTCACGACGTTCTGAACCCAGCTCACGTACCGCTTTAACTGGCGAGCCCAACCCTTGGGACGTACTTCCGCCCCAGGATGCGATGAGCCG
>NZ_CDRZ01000074.1 GCF_000946815.1 Syntrophaceticus schinkii
AAGATGCGTAATGCCTTGGAGTATATCAGGGACAGGAGCCTAGCACGTTATCTTTTTGATCACATGCTAGTATGAAGGCGACTATTCGATGATATAGAGTGCCCCATGGAAAATAAATAATCAAAAAATCGTTTCCTGAAGACAAAGATTTCAGGAGATATAAGTTTTTTACGCTTTCTCCAAGTACTATAAATGGAAATTCCGGAACAGTTAAAATGTAGACATGTTAAATAATGGGAGCGCGGGTTCTGGCTATACTTTTATCTATATCACCATTTTTTCTCAAAGGTGAGGTCGGTTCAAGGAGAGCCAAATAATCGAATTCCAGCCCTCCCCGTTGCTTTAGAAATTCTAATGCATGAACAACAACATCAATAGTTTTCGCTGCATCTGTAGCTAACTCTCCTGGCCGCATAAAAGGAACCTCAGCACCAAAACTTCTAGATACCTTAGCGATCTCTTCATCATCAGTGCTTACAATTACCTTGTCCAGATATTTGCTTGCCAGTCCCTGCTCAATGGCCCATGCTATCAACGGTTTTCCACAAAGAGGCTTGATGTTTTTTCCAGGAAGCCCTTTAGAGCCTCCACGTGCCGGAATAAGTCCCAATATCTTTTTCCCTTTGTACATGGCAATCCCTTCTTTAAAGATTTCTCATCACACACTGTTAATAAAATTCACAGCTCTTTTATACTCTTCCCATTCACCGATATCAAACCATGACGCACTTACAGGAAAAACCTGAACATTATGCCCCTTTTTCTTGGCTAAGGATAACAAATCAGGCATATCCATCGCTTTACCCTCTGGGATTAACTGCAGGATATCGGGTTCCAAAACATAAATTCCGGAATTCACAATAAAATGGTATTCGGGCTTTTCAACAATCTCCTTTAGGTCACCATCTTTTACTTGCAGTATTCCATACGGAATTTTAATATACCGAAAAATAGCCAGAATGGTTCAGAAACTCCGCAGGTGATCGCCTAAGTTCTTGCGGTGCAAGCAACGCAGTATAAAAGCAAAATTTTATTAATTCGCATTTTTTAAACCAAACAGGCAGGAAAAAACATAACTAATGACAAAAACCTCCTGGAAGCAACAACGATCAAATCATCATTTCCAGGAGGTGTTACCACCGATGTCGAAACGGTGGCTCAAAGATTTTCTTCGATACATCAACAAGGTATTCCTGCCTGAGGGCTGTACAAAATGGGCAAAAGATGAAA
>NZ_CDRZ01000075.1 GCF_000946815.1 Syntrophaceticus schinkii
GCTGCCTTGAATATTAGCGTATCTGATACAACCCCGGTAACCTATACCTTGACATTAAGTGGTGACGGTTTAACCTCCGATCCCGGAGCTGGAGCTATCACCGAGAACACCTCGGTAACCATTACCGTTACCCCGACAGCAGGTAAGCAGGTAGCCACTTTTACCGTAAATGGAATAGACAAAAAAGCTGAACTAGTAAACAGTAAGTATACCTTCACTATTATTGAAGATACAACCGTAGCCGTAACCTATGAGGATATACCACCGGTGAAATACGCTATAACCGTAGCTAATGTAACAGGCGGGACAGCAACCGTAACTACTAATCCGGCCAATGAAGCGGCAGCAGGCACAACCGTAACCGTTAGCATAGCCGGTATAGAAGCCGGCAAACAGTTCAAGTCCATCACGGTTACTGATGCCGACAGTGGAGCAGTGGCAATAACCACAGTAACAGCGGGAGAAAGCTATACCTTCACCATGCCGGCCAAGGCAGTAACCGTAACAGTTGCTGTTGCAGTGGAAGCAATACCGGTAGTAAGTGCTGCCATCAATCCTACTACCGCATCCTTTGACAAGAAAGCGGCAGCCCAGGGCGATGTAACCACTACTATCACCTGGAACTCGGCAACTAACGTAACTGCGGTTAAGAAGGGCGATGCTGTCTTAATGGCAAATACTGACTACACCGTAGAAGGTAACACCCTGACCATCAAAAAAGCCTACCTGGCAGGCCAGGCTGTTGGCGATGTAGCTTTAACCATCGAGTTTGACAAAGGTGATGCCGCTGCCTTGACCATTACCGTCAGTGATAGCACCGTAACCAATGCAACTATCAACCCAACAACTGTGAACTTTGACAAAAAAGCGGGAAGTCAGGCCGATGTAACCGCTACTATCACCTGGAACTCAGCAACTAATGTAACCGCGGTTAAGAAGGGCGATGCTGCCTTAACGGCAAATACTGACTACACCGTAGCTGGTAACACCTTAACCATCAAAAAAGAATACCTGGCAGCACTAGCTGTTGGGGATGTAGCTTTAACCATCGTGTTTGACAAAGGTGATGCCGCTGCCTTGAATATTAGCGTATCTGATACAACCCCGGTAACCTATACCTTGACATTAAGTGGTGACGGTTTAACCTCCGATCCCGGAGCTGGAGCTATCACCGAGAACACCTCGGTAACCATTACCGTTACCCCGACAGCAGGTAAGCAGGTAGCCACTTTTACCGTAAATGGAATAGACAAAAAAGCTGAACTAGTAAACAGTAAGTATACCTTCACTATTATTGAAGATACAACCGTAGCCGTAACCTATGAGGATATACCACCGGTGAAATACGCTATAACCATAGCTAATGTAGAAGGCGGGACAGCAACTGTAACAACTGACCCGGCTGCAGAAGCATCTGAAGGCGCAACCGTAACCGTTAGCATAGCTGGTATAGAAGCCGGCAAACAGTTCAAGTCCATCACTGTTACCGATGCCGACAGTGGAGCAGTGGCAATAACCACAGTAACAGCGGGAGAAAGCTATACCTTCACCATGCCGGCCAAGGCAGTAACCGTAACAGTTGCTGTTGCAGTGGAAGCAATACCGGTAGTAAGTGCTGCCATCAATCCTACTACCGCATCCTTTGACAAGAAAGCGGGAAGTCAGGCCGATGTAACCACTACCATCACCTGGAACTCAGCAACTAACGTAACCGCGGTTAAGAAGGGCGATGCTGTCTTGATGGCAAATACTGACTACACCATAAGCGGCAACACCCTGACCATCAAGCAGGATTATCTGGCAACACAATCCGCAGGCGATCTTGTGCTGACAGTGGAATTTGATCATGGCAGCCCGGCAACGCTGACCATCAGTATCACCGATACTACACCACCCTCAACCTATACCGTCACTTATCATGCCAATGGTGGTACAGGCACAGCACCAATCGAGAGTGACAAAGCCGCAGGTGAAACCTTTACCGCAGCGGCGGCCAATAGCTTTACCGCACCGGCAGGCTATAGGTTCAAAGAATGGAATACATCATCTGACGGGACAGGCACCGGTTATGCGGCACGAACCCAGATCACCATGCCGGCAGAAGCCCTGAACCTGTATGCCATTTGGGAAGAGACAACCGTTGTAACTGATTTAACAGCCTACAATGGAGCATTAGCAGCTATAAAAGAAACAAATTACACAGCAGAAAGCTGGGCAACATACCAGGCGGTTGTAAATGCTAATGTGGTAACTGCTGAAAACACTCAAGAAGAAGTAGATGCAGCTACAGCAGCGATTTTAGCTGCCCAAGCTGACCTTGTATTTGCCGGCCAAGCGGGTCTTGATACAGCGGCAGCAGCTGCAGACCAATTAAAAGAAACTGATTACACAAAAGCAAGCTGGGCTGTTTTAGAAGCAGCACTAGCAATGCCGGAAACGACCAATGCAGAAGTAGTTGCCAAGACAAAAGCAATCAATGAAGCAATAAGCAATCTTGAAGAAGCAACAGAAGAAACCGAAGAAACAAGCAATCGAACAGAAGAAACCGAAGCAATAAGCAAAAAGAAAACCGAAAAGCTGCCGAAAACCGGCTCATTCCCATTAGTGTTTCATTTTGCAGGATTAGCTCTGGCTGGAATTGGCGTATTCTTATATAAAAAGAAAACAAGACTGACGTCGTTCTAAGGATGCAAGAGGGACGGTTCCTGGTGCATTTCTGCGAGGGGTGCAAGGGTGACGTGCAAAAGGAACCGTCCCCAGCGCACCTGCCAAGGGGACGGTTCCCCTGGCTAGTGCGGTTATACCCAGAAAATATGATAAAAGGCTTCCGGTTTCCGGGAGCCTTAATTTTGTATTCAGATGTGGTTGTATCGTTTAGGCATTCTCAATATCGCAGGAATCAAAGATATCCCCGCTCTTTAAGTCGATCAAGAGCACTCTGGCGTTATCTTTATCAACATCCAGCACAGCAAAACTTGGAGGATGCCCTTTCTTGTCGGAATTTTTTAAGTGGCCTGGATTAACCCAGAGGACACCGTTCTCCACCTTTGCTTCAGGGATATGGGTGTGGCCGAAAGCCACCACATCAACCTTGCGGTCCAAGGCCAACTGCCTCGGGTCGGGGTCATCGGGGAGGTCGTTTTTATGGGGTTCAGCTGTATGAGTAAAGAGCACCCTCTGTCCTTCAAACTCCTTAAGCACACGATTGGTGATAGCCGGGTCCTGGTACTCCTGGCAGTAAACCCCGGGCACCTCTATGATCTCCAATCTCATATCGCGGATGGCATCGACATCCTCACACTCATCGCCCAAATGAGCGATCACCTTAACATGCCAATTATAAGCCAGCTTCCAGGCTGCATCCTTTAAATTTTCCAATTCACCATGGGAGTCACTGACAAGACCGATCAGCATCAGATCACCTCATTGAAATATTGTGTTTTGAATGTTTAAGTTTATTATATCATTGAACCATGGGAAAATAATGCAGCCACAAAAGGAACTATGTTCTACAGCCAACATCTGATTTCTGATGTTTAATTTATTCATGCCGCCCAGACGGCGTCGTCAGAAACAAACAAAGAGCCGGTTGTGGAACCTGGCAGACCCTCTGCAGTAATAAGCAAGCCAAGCTGATGAGATGTGGACCGTCCCCCTGTCACGCTTTAAAGGAATTGTGTTTGAAAATGAAGAAGATTTGATACGAAATACAAAAGGGAGGTACATATGGAACCGATAAAACTAAAATATGGGCTTGATGAAACTCCACCCATTGCTGAACTCTTGCTTTTAGGTTTGCAGTGGTTTGCCATTATTGTCCCTGTGGTAATTATCGTTGGGAAAATAGTGGCTGGTTTGCATTTTAGCAATCCTTCGGATCAGATTATCTATATTCAGAAAATATTTTTTATCACAGGGGTTTCCTTTTTGGTTCAGTTACTGTGGGGTCACCGTCTGCCGCTGGTCATAGGCCCCGCCACAATACTACTTGTGGGCATCGTTGCCAGCCACGCCAGTGGCCTGAGTGCCATATACACTGCAATCGCCATAGGGGGCCTTGTTCTTTTCATTCTTAGTGCTGCCGGTTTATTCAATTATCTAAAGAAGCTTTTTACAGCACCTGTTATAGCAACTATTCTCATCCTGGTCGCTTTTACTCTTACCCCAATGATTTTGAATCTGATCACATCTTCCACAGCACTGGGACTTGCTCTGCCAAATCTGGTTTTTGCACTTGTTTTTGTGTTCTGCATATTTGCGGTGAACAGGCATGTCAGTGGATTCTGGAAGTCTACACTGATTATGTGGGCCTTGATTGCAGGTACTGTTGTTTATATTTTGCTTTTTCCGCAGGGTTTTGAAGTGGCAAAGGAAGCTAATACCAGCTTCATTGCCGGTTTTTTTCAAAACATGAACTTCAAGCTGAGCTTTGAACCGGGAGTGATTATCTCTTTTCTCGTTTGTTTTTTAGCCTTATCGATCAATGATTTGGGTTCCATCTACTCTGTGGGTGGTTTGTTGAAACCCGATCACATGTCAAAACGTGTCACCAGGGGCCTATCGCTAACCGGTATACTCAATTTTATATCCGGGCTATTCGGTGTCATCGGTCCCGTCAACTTCTCCCTGAGCCCTGGAGTGATAGCTTCTACAGGGTGTGCTTCCAGGTTTACTCTCATACCTGCAGGTGTAATTCTGCTGGGCATGTCATTTATGCCGCCGGTAATAGCCTTTATGGGAGGCATTCCCCAGGCAGTAGTAGGCAGTATTCTTTTATACATCATGTGTTCACAGCTTGCAGCGGGATTAATCATGGCCACAGATACAGAAGGGGGATTTAATTTTGAAAACGGCCTGGTGATAGGGCTCCCCCTCATGCTGAGCATTATTATCTCATTTCTACCGGATAGTATAGTGAGCTCACATTCCCTTGATTGTATTTTAAGGCCCAATTCGTTCGGAAATGGGGTTTGGTGGTTGGGTGTTTTTAGCTGTGCTGAT
>NZ_CDRZ01000076.1 GCF_000946815.1 Syntrophaceticus schinkii
TTGCGGATCACATCGGCCAGACTGCCGCCGTCCATCCATTCGGGAGAAGATGGGTGGGGGACGCCCCCCCGATTTTCACGAACATAGTAAACAGGGAAAACGATGTGGGGGGATGCAGGGCCCTAAAATTTGATCCAGGCGTCGCACTCATTGATAAATTTTTTTCCTTTTTGTTTTCTTGGTTTTGAAAAGCTTTTTGCCTGGGGGCTGCTTTCATGGCCCAGGTCAACGTTTCCAGCCTGTGTGGGTGCACCCCGCCAGACGCTGCCCATGCCGCCTTCGATGGCGTCCGATTCAACACGGTAGGTATCGAGCAGAGTCCTGCCTTTGGCAATGATGACCGCCTTTCCCTCATATCGTGCCGCCTCATTATCCGGAACTGCGGCGTCATCATCCACCGTGGCATCGTCATCCAAAGCAGCATTGTCTATTGCCGCAGCGTCTACGGTTGCGTAATCATCATCGATAGTTGCGTTGTCTGAGACTGTTCGGCAGTGTTTTCGTATGCTGTCAGGAAGCGTTTTTTCATCCTTTTTCATCATAAAAAACCCCTTAACTAACGTATTTCATGCTTTGACCGGGTTTTATAGTTGCAAAACTGTTAATTGACAATTTGAATATAAATCACTGAAATATTATCGTGTCCTCCGTTGACATTGGCTTGATCGATCAGCTTGGCGCAGACGGTTCCAGGGTTTCGGCTGCTCCGCATTATGCGGGTGATATCCTCTTCATTTACCATGCCGTAAAGCCCGTCGCTGCACAAAAGGATCCTGTCTCCGGGCGCAACATCACAAACAAAATATTCGGGCAGAGCAGGGGCATTCATGCCGACAAACCGTGTAAGCCGTGAGCTCGAAGGGTGGTTGTTGGTCAGCGTTTTTGGCCAGCTCTCCGTTTTTAACAAGAAGTGCGGCAATATTATGGTCCTCTGTAATCTGCTTCATGCGTTTCTTTTATATTTTGGCAGCAGGTAGCCGCGGCTGTCACCCAGGTTTGTAAATATTGCTTTGTCTTTATAAAGCCATATGCCGCAAAATGTTG
>NZ_CDRZ01000077.1 GCF_000946815.1 Syntrophaceticus schinkii
TTGGCTACCTCGACATTTCGATGCATGCTGAGAAAGAACTGGGCTTAGCTGTTGCACACCTGCAGACACTTACCATTTTGATCGAACGGGAGTTTTCGCTAATGGCAGATTGCTGCCAGGATCTAAACACCGGTGATATGTTACCGGCACCCTGCCTTATCCCACCGGAAGTGGCTGTAAAACTTACCGCCCGTGAGCATGATGTCCTGAGTCTGTTACTTTCCGGGCTGAGCAGCAGAGAGACAGCAGCAAAGCTTCACCTCAGCGTTTCCACTGTTGAAGGCTACCGCAAGCAAATATACCAAAAGCTTGGTGTGAAAGGTGGCCTAAAAGGGATCCTGTCGCCTCTCCCCCCGACATTGGGAGTGAGAGGCGACACCATGTCAGAAACCAGACAACGATATGATGATGAGTTCAAAAAGAATGCAGTAAAGCTGAGTTATGCAGGCAGCAAAACAGTTAAAGGGATAGCGGGTGATCTTGGAATCAGCGTGAGCCTGCTGTACCGTTGGAGGAAAAATTCACTCCGGAAGGAGAGAAAACGTTTTTAAATCTAAGGGAGAATATAGTTTAGAATTAGTATAAAGCCAATCCGAGCAATTTCAGACTTTTGATCTTTGGGCTCCTGGCATCTATCACCAGCAACAGGCGGCTTTTGGGATAGCCGCCTGTTAAAATTCCGTGATTAAAATATCGCTTTTGCTTTGGGCTGCACAACGTATAATGTATACTCACTCACTGGCGCATCTTATATAACTGGTTTCTTTTTGTTACAGTAATTATTAAAAGTAATATTATAATGAATGTATTTAACAAGTAGAAGATGATTTTTTCTTGTATGCGGGCAAGGGGTACTAAAAAGAGAATGGTACTTACAAGAAATAGGCACACTAGAAATATCGTATACCATTTTAATGTTGATATCCGGTAGTCATAATGTTTTTTCCAATATATAATTTTAACTGCCCCGTATATAACACAGGGTAATCCTATAGATAAATCTTCGAGCCACATCAAGGGATCATATATAACAGCTAATAGAAAACTTAAGCCGCCAAATAGAAAGCCTCCATCTATTGAATCCCATATCTTTTGATATTGTGTCTCTTTTTTTTTCTTGTTTTTCATTATTTAAAATTACCGCAGACTCCGCTTTTCCATAATTGTCCGCACATAAACTTGCATAGAGCAAAAACCGGGGGCAATTCAAAAAAAAACCATACATCCCATAGTACATGCTAGCGCACCAGCATATCTACAACACCAGTATTCCCAATTAATAGCTGCCATTGTAATTTTGGAATCATGTTTTTCCATAAACGCAGCTAGTTCCTGATTGTTTTGCTCGTTTGCCCGGGCTATTTCTGCTAGGCTAATACTGTTTTCTTTAATTATACCATCATTTTGATACTCTTTAACGATTACCCTTTCACCGCCGTTATTTTTAACGGTGTTCAACTTCAATATTTCGTTGTTATTACCATTGATGACCGCATACAAAAGCGTATCATTCGTTTCTTTAAATGCTCCGGAGATATAAACATAATTTATAGGTTTTATCTTTACAACCCTAACTACCGAGAGATTTTCCTTTAGGTTATCAAACTCTTTAATAGATTTTAATAAACCCAAATAACCTTGCTCCTCTTTTCCTGTAATCACTTCACCACTAAGTCCAAACATCTGTTTAGCATATTCAACAATTTTAGGGTCTGCTGTGCATGATTCACAATATTGATCGGGTTTTTCTGTGGAAAAGGCCGCTTTACCTGGAACTAAACCGGACATATTCACAGCAGCGAAACCGGTCATTGCTGGGATTCCCAGCATAATAACGGTCAATATAGCAGCTACAACCTGCTGCCACCGTTTTCTAAGTATTTTTATCATTCTTAACTCCTCCCTAAGGTCAGTTTTTTCCCAGACACATCAAAACAAAGACCAAATAAAACAAAACGTCTGTAATAAGACACGGCCAACAAATAATGCTTTTTATTTGCAGTATTATCAGAAAAGACGCAATAGCGGCTGTTATTCCTGAAATACCCAAGGTCACATATTTGAGTCCTTGTACTTTGTGAGAAAAATAATAACTGATAGCGATCACTGACGAGCCGATCAGTGCAAGAATTGCGAGGTGAAACTGACTGATTGGTAAACCAAGGTTGCCAAAGTTACAGGATACACAAGTCGTACTCCGTTTCAGCCAGATAACATAAAGCGCAAAAATAATGGTTGCTGCTAACACAATACTTAATATTTTTCTCAAAACATACCCCTACCTCCAGACCTACTGCTCGACACTGACAAGAATCTTTAACCTACACCACCGTTAAACACACCTCACCTCCCTGGAAATTGGATTACAATTCTTATTAAACACAGATATTTATTTTCCTGCCGGATATTCCCAACAGGGTCAAAACACGACACAAGCGGGCTATATTGAGGCATGAACGGGTTTGGACATAAAAACAGCCGTTGCAGCAACGGTCATTTTTATTTTAATAATGCTATTTTTCATTCTATTTTATTATTGAAAATGGCGGCTTCCGGAATGTTACAGCAGTTTGCTATCATTTCATATGGAGAACAGTCAGCATTTTTAATAGGGGGGATCCTTATAGAAATATTAAAATATTTTCCCGGTTTTAGAAGTGAGCAGACATGAAAGAAGGTTGTAGCAAGTATTTTTTATGTTTTAATATAATTGTCGGGCTTGCGAGTGGTTTGGCAGTTTCTTCTTGGTGCTAGGAATGTTTCTTTTAGCATGTTCGATAGTAGATTTAATTTTGCACTGTTTCCGTAAAAAAAAGGTACGCCAATTAAACAATCAATCATAACAGCAAATCACCGATCCAAATTAATTGCCAGGAACTGTAACATGATTACGCTTTCAGCTGTTTCTTTCAGGCGCGCCATGATCCGGGCTAGGCCATATCTGCGTTTGCCTACTCCAAAACCACCTTCGATTTCGTTGCGCTCTTTCATATCTTGTTTTTCAAGCTCTTTATTTGGTCGGCCATCCCGGGGTGGGCGTCCCAGCGGTGGACAGCTTAATCTGATGCCATTTTTCTTGCAATATGAACGATTATCCCGGTTGCGGTAGATTTTATCTGCTAAGATTGCTTCGGGATAAAACCCAAAGCGTTCCTTGTAATTTTCTACAGCCTTCTGTAACTCACAGCTTTCATTGAAGGAATCCCAACTGAGGTGATCGATATAGAAGTAGCCATCTACCATGCTGACGGCTACTTTGGCTCCGAATTCGGTGTTGGCTTTGGCTTTGCCCCGTACT
>NZ_CDRZ01000078.1 GCF_000946815.1 Syntrophaceticus schinkii
CTCTTTCTGCAGCCAGTTCCTTAACAAGTTTCGAATCCTGGTTTGCTATACGCTTCAAATAATCGAATCGCGTCAGAAAATCGCTCATACTGGTGCTATCCAACAGCACCTCCAGATAGGAAAGATTCCCTTTCCTATATAAATATCTCTAAGCCGCTGGTGAAAAAACTCTGTTCGCTCTTGGAGTGCTTCCTCTTTCTTCTGCAGCTGTTTTTCAGTCTGCTCTATCGACTGTTGCAGTGTAGAAAGCTCTCCATCAATCCGCTCCAGGTCCTTGGATGTTTGGGAAATATCCTGGTCGATCGTGTTTAATTCCTGGAGAATATCTTTCTGTTTCTTTTGATTATCATTCAGTTGCTTCTTGCGCTCTTCAATCTGGCGGTTGACATTGGACAGCTCATCTTTCTTTTTTTGCAGATCAGATGCCTGACCCGGTGCCATCTGGCAAAAGATCAGCATTACCCCCAGTAGAATACTTATACCAATTTGGATGCCTCTCCTTCGCATTTTTACCCCCTTCTTATTCACGCGATGCTTTCAATAAACTCTCTAGCTTGAATAATGTATCTGATCTTTCTGATACCATATGCTTCCGTACAATCCACCCACAACATTCCCTAACCCCGGCCCTTTTCCCATCCCCCACAAGTGTCACACTGCCATAGGCACCTTTCCAACAACCAAACCGAAAAACTGACGTCAGAAACCGGAAGTCAGAAGTCTGATGAGCCAAAAACTGTCTTGGAACAGTTTTTCACCCGAGCATCTTTTTTCCAACGACTAACCCAACGACACTAACTTGCCAACCAACTACCGACAACCAGTCAACGTCACCCGCGTGCACCGGGGACTGTCCCCTTTGCACGCGTGTGTCCTTTTCCAACGACTAACCACTAACCACAAACCACTAAACTTGAAGGTATTTGCGTACAGATATCAGGCTCCCCATGGCACCCAATACGATGCCGCCTGCCAGCAGACCCTCGAAAACCCACAGCAAATTCCTGCCGGCGCTTACCAATGGCAGAAAAGGTATTGTCTCCTGCAGTTTTGCTGTCAGTGTCCCATAGGACAAGAAAAGCACCCCCACTGCCAGCAAAGCCCCCACACACCCCAGGACAATCCCCTCTAAAAGAAAGGGCCAGCGTATAAACCAGTCGGTAGCTCCCACATATTTCATAATGTTGATCTCACGACGCCTGGCAAAGAAAGTCAGGCGGGTGGTGGTAGCAATCAAAAATATGGCACTCGTCCCCAGCAAAGCAATAATTATAAGGCCGATAGTGTGTGCCCATTTGGTGAGCTTGAGCAGTTTTTCCAGCGCTCCCTGCTCATAGCGCACCCCTTCTACCCCAGGAAACCTCTTGACTTCAGCAGCCACGGCGCTTACATCATGGGGATCATGGGTTTTGATTCTATAAGCATCAGGTAGAGGATTGACATCACCAATAGAATCACGATAGTTAGTTTCCTCACCCAACTGCTCTTCCAGGGAAGCCAGGGCCTCATCCCGGGGAATAAATTCTACCTCTTTCACTCCGGATATCCTGCTAAATAAGGGTTCCAGGGAAAGAGCTTCTTTTTCCGTAGTATCCATCTTTAAATAAACCGTAATTTCAATATTAGATTCGACTTCCCTGGCAATCTGATTGGTGTTGATCACCAGCAGCATTCCCGCCCCTAAAACAAACAGCGAAATTGCGGTTGTTCCCACAGCCGCAAAATTCAACAGACTATTGCGTCTAAAAGAGCGGAACACCTCCTGTAAAATGTAATAGACTTGCCTAAGTAGCATTAGCGTAAACACCCCGGTGCTCATCTCGCACAATTTCACCGCAGTTTAGAGCGATTACACGCTGACGCATGGAATCGACAATTTCTTTGGCGTGTGTTGCAATGATTACTGTAGTCCCTTGTTCGTTAATTTCCTGAAAACAGTCCATAATCTCCCAGGATGTGTCAATATCCAAATTTCCGGTCGGTTCATCAGCGATCATAATTGACGGCCTGTTAACCAGTGCCCGTGCGATGGCTGTCCGCTGCTGTTCCCCACCGGAAAGCTGTGATGGATAGTCATCCATCCGTTTTTCCAGCCCGACCAGCTTGAGAACCTCCGGCACCCGCTCCCTGATCTCTGACCTGCCGGCACAGACAACTTTCATGGCAAAGGCAACATTTTCGAAGACTGTGCGATCAGGCAACAGCCGGAAATCCTGAAATACCATACCGATCCGGCGACGCAAATTGGGTACCTCCCGCGGTCTCATCCTGACCACGCTGCGGCCACCTATATAGATCTGGCCTTTGGTAGGCAGTTCCTCTCTGAAAATCAGCTTGATCATTGTTGATTTCCCTGCTCCACTTGGTCCCACGATAAAGACAAATTCTCCGCTTTTGATCTGTATAGATACTCCCTGGAGAGCTTTTACTCCATTGGGGTAAACTTTGGATACATTGAAAAAGCTGATCACAATACCACTCCAGTCCGAAACATTCGAAATAATTCCCAAAAAGAAAACAACTTCCTCCTGTTGGAAGTTGTTTCGACATTAATTTTGAATATCCTCTTTATTTACTACATATTTTTTTCCCTTATTTGGATGAGCGTGCTATAGCACGATGCACCGCTTCCACAAGGTGTTTAACTGTTAACCCGCAGACTTCCAGCAGCTGCTCAGGACTCCCCGATTCACCGAAGCGGTCCCTGATACCTACCCTCTCCAGCGGAACCGGGTAATTTTCACCGAGAACTTCAGCCACTGCACTCCCTAACCCCCCGTAAATGGAATGCTCCTCTGCAGTTACCACAGCACCGGTTTTCCTAGCCATCTGTACAATTGTCTCCTTGTCGAGGGGCTTGATGGTAGAAACGTTGACAACAGCCACCTCCACCCCCTCTGTTGCCAGCGAGGATGCTGCTTCCAGTGCCATGGAGACCATGACCCCTGCGGCAAATATCACAGCGGCACTGCCATCACGCAAGGGTACCGCCCTGCCGATCCGGAACCGGTAATCCTCTTGCAGAATTTCAGGGAAAGCCGGACGCCCTAATCTGATATACACAGGCCCCTGCATCTCGATAGCTGCAGCTACTGCCTGGGCTGCCTCCTGGGCATCTGCCGGCACGATCACCGTCATGTTGGGGAGTGTCCGCATCAAGGAGATATCTTCAATAGTTTGATGGCTCGCCCCATCCTCACCAACACTGACCCCGGCATGGGTGGCGATAATCTTCACATTTAACCCGGGGTAGGCGATGGCATTGCGCACCTGATCATAGGCCCGACCTGTTGCAAAAACCGCAAAGGTGCTGGCACAGGGAATCTTTCCCGCCAGGGCAAACCCCGCCGCTGTACCCATCATGTTTTGCTCTGCAATACCCATATCAAAAAAACGCTCCGGATAATTTTTGGCAAAATCTCTGGTCTTTGTCGATGCGGACAGGTCAGCATCCAATACAACCAAGTCCGGATATCTTTTACCCAGTTTCACCAGCACCCGCCCATATGCCTCACGAGTGGAGCTTTTCTTCTGCATAACTGCTTCTTCCCCCTTTTGGCTAACCATTAGCTGACTGCACTCAATTAAAGCAGATTCGTCGAACTCTACGAATTCATCTTTTGGCTGATCATCAGCTGTCTGCACTAATTAATACTATAGGATCGCTTGTGCCGTATGAATCTTTTAAGATGATCATTATCTGCCCGCACCTATCTCTTCCAAGGCCTGAGCCGCTTGTTCTTTATCCGGCGCTTTGCCGTGCCAGCCGACCTCGTTTTCCATATAAGAAACCCCTTTACCCTTGACCGTATTCGCTATGATCATGGAGGGTCTGTCCTTTATTCCTGCCGCCCAGTCAAAAGCAGCAAGCAGGTCCTGAAAATCGTGCCCATCAACCTCTCGCACAGCCCATCCGAAAGAACGCCACTTATCAGGGAAAGGCAGAGGAGACATCACCTCTTTGATAGGGCCGTCGATCTGAAGACCGTTATAATCAAGGATGGCTGTCAGGTTGCCTGTGCGGTAATGGGCAGCAGCCATGGCTGCCTCCCAGACCTGCCCCTCCTGGCACTCACCATCACCTAATAATACATAAACGCGGTAATCCCGCTGATCGAGCCTGCCCGCCAGAGCAATCCCCAACCCCATAGACAATCCCTGCCCCAGAGAGCCTGTCGATGCCTCAACCCCGGGCACCATCCCGCGGGCAGGGTGTCCCTGCAGTCGCGTCCCCAGCTTGCGGAGTGTCAACAACTCCTCCCTGGGAATGAAACCTCGCTCTGCCAGTGCGGCATAAAGAAGTGGGGCAGCATGTCCCTTGCTTAAAATAAACCTGTCGCGGTCAGGCCATCCAGGTTCCTCCGGCTTTATCCGCAGTACATTAAAATATAGAGCTGTCACAATTTCAACACTGGAAAGACTGCCACCCGGGTGTCCTGAGCCGGCCTCTGCCAGCATCCTGATGATATCCCCTCTGATCAGCTGTGCCTTTGTTTCCAGATCACTGATCATCTGTTTTTGAGTTTCTGCCATAACCTTACCTCCTCACCTAGTACTCTTTTTCCCTAAAATCCTTAAAACCCTCACCCAGCACCTCATGAGCATCTGTAATAAAGACAAAAGCCTTGTGATCAATATCATAAATCAATTCCTTCAATCGGCTCTCTTCAGTCTTACCCACCACACAGAGAAGCACCGGACGATCTTCCCCGGTGAACATCCCTTTCCCCTGTAAGGCAGTGACCCCTCGCCCCAACTCCTTAAAAACAGCCTGGAAAATTTCCTCGGAGTGTTCAGAAATTATATATGCCGCTTTGGCAAAACTGATCCCTTCCTGTACCAGGTCGATCATCTTACTGGTAATCAAAAGCGATAAGAGGGCATAGAGAGCCAGTTCAACATTAAAAAATATCCCGGCCAGGCTGATCACAACAAAATCCGCCCCCAACAGGCCCTGCCCCACAGTTACAGGAAAGTATTTATGGAGCAGGCGTGCCACCAGATCTGTGCCTCCGGTGGTACCACCTGCCTTCAGAACAATTCCCATTCCTAAACCTGTAATTATACCCCCATAGATCGCCGACAGTAGAACATCATGCGTCATCACCGGTACATGGTTCGCCAATAATTCCACAGACACAGAGGTAACCAGTGCACCATAGACACTGCGGATGAAAACACGCCCCCCCAACTCCCGAAAGGAAAGGAGAAACAGGGGAATGTTCAAAGCCAGCAGCACCCATCCTACAGGAAGCCTGAACAGGTGAAAGAAAATCGTCGCCAGGCCACTCACTCCACCGGCAGCAATCTTATTGGGAACTAAGAAAATGTCCAGGGCCAGGGCAATAACCACAGAACCCACTGTAATCCAAAGATATGATCTGATCAACTTCCGAAGGCGCAAAGACTCCCACCCCATCCAGAGATTACCCCATGATTATTGTTACCAAAACAATTTTTTTCACCCAGGGGCGAAAAACAGAAGTGTCAAATGCCTGAGGTCGGATGTCTGAAACATAACGGGTCAGGACGGGTCAGGCTTGCATTATTCTTTTGTACAGCAGGAACTGTCCCCAGTGCATGCCAGTAACGTATCTTCACTTATTGGATCAGGAGAATCGTCAGTCTGTGTGACAACTCCCCAAATCACCAGTTCAGCAGCTATAAAGGGGGTATTACTGAAATAGCGGGCAATTGGCCTTAAAAACAACCGTAATTTGGTCGTAAATGGGGGGATGGAACAGTCAAAATGGTTTTCACACACTCTGTCGTCCCTCTGATCCACTCTTTTTCGCCTTTTTGCTGCACTATTCCTGTATTATTTTACAAAAACAAGGCCCCGGAATATAAGTACTCCGGGACCATTTATTTCCGGAAAAAGGTGATCACTTTCTGCTTATCAGTCGGAGATAGGCATCTATAAAAACATCGATCTCACCGTTCATTACAGCCTGTATATTCCCCACATCGATCCCTGTTCGGTGGTCTTTGACCATGGTGTACGGCTCAAAAACATAAGACCGGATCTGGTTTCCCCAGGCTATTTCCCGCTGTTCACCCCGCAGCTTGGCCAGTTTCTCCTCCTGCTCCTGCTTTTTCAGTGCCAGCAGCTGTGAGCGAAGCATGTTCATGGCACGCTGCCGGTTAGAAAGCTGGGATCGCTCACTCTGACACTGCACAACAATCCCTGAGGGAAAATGGGTGATCCGAACAGCTGAATCTGTTTTGTTCACATACTGCCTCCGGGGCCGCTCGCCCTGTAGGTATCCATGTGCAGGTCATCAGGGTTGATCTCCACTTCTGTATCCTCCTCCACCTCAGGGATCACATCAACCGAAGCAAAGGAAGTATGACGCCTTCCCGAGGAATCAAAGGGAGAGATGCGCACCAGCCGATGTACTCCCCTCTCAGCCTTTAAATATCCGTAAGCATTGACCCCTGTTACAAGAAAAGTGATACTTTTAATCCCCGCTTCATCCCCTGCGAGATAATCAAGCACCTCTACTTTAAACCCATGCTGCTGGGTTGCCCAGCGCCCGTACATCCGAAAGAGAATTTCTACCCAGTCCTGTGCTTCAGTACCCCCTGCCCCGGCATGCAGAGAAACCAGGGCATTCCTCTTATCATGGGGATCAGAAAAAAGGGTTTCCTGCTCCCACCTGTCAACTGCAATACAAAGTCCGGCATAGCTGTCCTTAAATTCGGCAGCCAACTCCTCGTCACCGGACTCCTCACTTAATTCAAGCAATATAATCAGTTCCTCAAAATCCTTGCTGACATTCCTGAAGCGCGTCAGGTCTTCTTTGAGCGCAGATGCCTCCTGTAAAACCCTCTTTGCCTTATCGGGGTCTCCCCAAAAATCAGGTCTTGCTGTCAGCTTCTCGATCTCTTCTAGTTTGTTCTCTTTGGCCTCGAGGTCAAAGAGAAACCCTCAATTCTTGAAGTTTATGTTCCAGTTGATTCAATTCTCTCCTGTACTCACTCAACATCAAAATCACCTCTATTTTGGTAGAAAACGGCGTTCTTTCAGCATTTCTGCCTGGATCCGGGCATGGTGATAATTTTCATCAATATTATTTCCAATACCGTAACCCGCTCTTACCTGGAACCCCGTTTTCAATTTAATTACTCTGGCTACCCTTTCGATCATTTTATCAAGAATTACTGGATCTTGTACCTTTGTTACAACAGCGTATTCGTCTCCTCCAATAAGGGCAACAAGATCACGCTCCTTACCCTCCCTATTCACCCGCACCAGGGTGCGGATCAACTGCAGGATAGAAGCCTTCATGTTTTGCACCTCATACTCGGTATGCATCTTCACATAACTGCCGAAAGCCCGCAGATCAAAGAGAATAACGGATTCGGTGCCCGTCAAGGATAAGCCCAGGACTTCCAAACGTGGATCGTCTTTTCCGCTGATCCCAATCACCAGATCACGAACCACCTCATATTCGATCTGCTCCGGTTCCAGGCCCAGCCCTGAAAACCCCCGAAACTTTCTCTCAATGGCACACATCTGGTCGAGGATAGCGATGACCTGAGCCAGGTTGCTGCCCGGTGCTGCATACTGTGCCGGTTTATAGTGAAAGATATCCAATCTGACAATTTTGCTGATATTAAGGGCATCACCAATCAGGTTCATGGTTCGTGGTCGAATCTTGACATGGTGGTGCAACGCGACAGCCTCAAGAACTTTCTGTGAACAGTGGTACTTTTTTGCGGTCTGATGGCTTTCCCCAATATGGTTGTGAAAAGGAACCGTCCACTCCGCCCAATTCATCCCAGGATAATGGCGCAGATATGCAGGTGCCCGACTCTTTTGAACCAGAGAGGCTTCAAAATCCTGTCATCAACTTCTTTCCCCTTCCGACATCATGAAAGATGACCCCGGCGATCAGTTCCTCTCCTGTTGATCTTGAGAACCTCTAAGACACTATCAGGTATGGAG
>NZ_CDRZ01000079.1 GCF_000946815.1 Syntrophaceticus schinkii
TCAGTTTCGTTTTCCACTATTTATCTCTCCTCCGGTGAGTTAGTGTTCCCCTTCCAAGGGTAATGACTCCGCTACTGCCTTTCCTCTACAGGAGTTACCCTGCTTCATCGGTACTATGCAGTAATCCGACTCCCTGCGCGCCTTTTGGCTTCCTCACTTTGTATCGCTTGTCTGCCATACTCCCTCTTCGGAAGAGCCCGCAGGGTCTCCCAAGTTGCCGTGAACCAACTGTGTACAGCGTGCCAAGGTCTTTGACTCCGGGGAAGTTCCGGCCTGCTCGCCTCTATCGCCTGCCGAAATGTTGCCTTCTTCAGGACGGAATGAATCGGCCTTCCCATCTCGCACTATTTCGAAGCTCAATCCCTTCAACCTTGCGGCTTTCGGCCCGCTGTCTCGCCTGCCTACGCTTAAACATAGCTGTTACCAGCTATGCTCCAAGGCTGGCTACGGGTGGTTGGCTAAACCTTGCCCGGTGGGATTCCCACCCACTGAGTGTCACGACCTGGCTTGGTCGCTCCCGTCCCCAGTGCATCTGCTAACCACCAATAAAGGCATCTTTCACCTTTTCAAAAAAGCCTTGCGGGTTTGGTACTGGTCGATGCGCACAGTAGTGTCGAATTTATGCAACATCTCTTTTTGTTCCTCGGTCAGCTTAGTGGGGATCACTACCTTAATGCTGAGGATCTGGTCGCCTCTGCCGTACCCTTGCAGGTGGGGGATCCCCTTGCCTCGCAGATGGAACACCGCATTGGGCTGTGTCCCCTCGGGTATTCTGAATTTAGTGTTTCCATCCAGTGTGGGAATTTCAATCTCATCTCCCAGTGCTGCCTGCACAAAGGAGATGGGTACTTCCATCACCACATTATCCTTCTCCCGCTTAAACACTTTATGGGGGCGCACACGAATGCGTACAATCAGGTCACCCGGAGGGCCGCCCTGTGTCCCCAATTCCCCTTCCCCGGCCAGGCGCAGGGCGGAACCATTATCCACACCGGCCGGCACTTGTATATTGACCTTGCGCGGGCGGCGCACTTTTCCCTTACCGTGGCAGGTATTGCAGGGTTTTTCGATGGTTTTCCCTGTACCCTTGCAATTGTCACAGGTGGTTACTGTAGAAAACTGCCCAAAGGCAATCCTCTGGGTTACACGCACCTGTCCTGTCCCCCCGCATTTATAACAGGTAACCGGCTCAGTACCTGGAGCGGCACCGGATCCACCGCAGTCACCACAGTCCTCCCAGCGCTGAATAGTCACCTCTCGCTCCACCCCAAAGGCAGCCTCTTTAAAGGAGAGTTCTATATTCATCTGCAGGTCAGGGCCACGCCTTGGCCCCCCTCTCTGCCCACCGCCGAAGGGACTGCCAAACCCGCCCCCGCCTCCGAAAAAGACATCGAAGATATCTTCAAAGCCACCGAAATTGCCGAAGTCGTAACCCGCTCCACCTGGTCCGGCTCCGGCACCCATATCAAAAGCGGCATGGCCAAACTGGTCATAGCGGCCCCTCTTTTCCTGGTCACCCAGTACTTCATAGGCCTCATGGACCTCTTTGAACTTTTCGGCAGCTTCCTCCTGGTTATCCGGGTTCATGTCAGGGTGGTATTGGCGAGCCAGCTTCCGGTAAGCCTTTTTAATTTCCGTTTCGGAGGCATTCCGGTCCACCCCTAAAACCTCATAATAGTCCCTTTTATCCATCTTTCTCACCCTCCGGATTCGGTCCGGTTCATCTTATTTCTCTTCATCATCCACAACAGTGTAGTCAGCATCAACGGTCTTGCCATCACCGGGGTTTTCTGCACCGGCAGCTCCTGTGGCACCTCCGGTGGCACCAGCAGCACCTGGATCACCCGCTGCTCCCTGGCCTTCCGCCTGCTGGTATATCTTGGATGTGGTATCATAGATGACCTTGGTCAATTCCTCAGTCTTCCCTTTGACTTCTCTTCTAGATCCTTCCCTTCAAGAGCCTTCTTCAATTCATCTTTGGCCTTGTTGATTTTATCCTTGTCATCAGAACTGATCTTGTCACCCAGGTCACTGATTGTTTTTTCCGCCTGATACACCAGGCTGTCTGCTTTGTTGATTACTTCTGCTTCTTCACGCCGCTTTTTATCTTCCTCTGCAAACTGCTCTGCCTTTTTTACCATATCATCGATTTCCGTGTCATCCAGGTTTGTAGAAGCAGTGATAGTAATCTGCTGTTCCTTGCCGGTTCCCATATCTTTGGCTGAGACATGAACGATCCCGTTAACATCAATATCAAACTTGACCTCGATCTGGGGTACCCCACGGGGTGCCGGCGGAATTCCTACCAACTGGAAGCGGCCAAGTGTTTTATTGTCACCCGCCATTGCCCGCTCTCCCTGAAGAACATGAATATCCACACTGGTCTGGTTATCAGCAGCAGTTGTGAATATCTGGCTCTTGGATGTGGGAATCGTTGAGTTGCGCTCGATGATCTTCGTCATCACACTGCCCAGTGTCTCTATCCCTAAGGAAAGGGGTGTGACATCCAGCAGAACGATGTCTTTGACATCACCGGCCAACACACCGCCCTGAATGGCAGCTCCCATAGCCACAACCTCGTCGGGGTTGATGCCCTTGCTGGGCTCCTTACCCAGTACCCTCTTGATCATCTCCTGAACAAGAGGTACCCGGGTAGACCCACCCACCAACAGAACCTTATCGATCTCGTTGGGTTCCAGACCGGCGTCAGCCATAGCCTGCTTGATGGGGCCCACGGTCTTCTCCACCAGGTCTGAGGTCAACTCCTCAAACTTAGCCCTGGTCAGTGTCATCTCCAGGTGCTGCGGGCCAGCATCTGTTGCGGTAATAAAGGGCAAACTGATGGTTGTCTGGGGGATCCCGGAAAGCTCATGTTTGGCCTTCTCCGCAGCCTCCTTGAGGCGCTGCTCTGCCATCTTATCCTTTGAAAGGTCAACCCCGGTCTGCTTTTTAAACTCACTGACCATGTAATCGATAATCCGGTTGTCGAAGTCATCTCCACCCAAATAGTTATTGCCGCTGGTGGCCATAACCTCAACAACATCATCACCTAACTCCAAAATGGAAACATCAAAAGTGCCACCGCCCAGGTCATAGACAAGGATGGTGTGGTCCTGGTCTTTATCTAAACCATATGCCAGGGCTGCTGCAGTCGGTTCGTTGATAATCCTCTGCACATCTAGACCGGCAATGCGCCCCGCATCTTTGGTGGCCTGCCGCTGACTGTCGCTGAAGTAAGCGGGAACTGTGATTACAGCCTTGTCAACGGTTTCTCCCAAGTAAGCCTCTGCATCCGCTTTGAGCTTCTGGAGCAGCATAGCTGAAATTTCCTGCGGGGTATAGTTATGGCCATCAATATTAATTGTATGGTTGCTCCCCATCTCTCTTTTAATAGAGCGCACTGTGCGATCTGGATTTGTAACCGCCTGTCTCTTGGCCAACTCCCCTACCAACCGCTCCCCATCTTTGGTAAAAGCAACCACTGATGAAGTAATACGGGCACCTTCCGGTGTCGGTATAATCGTCGGCTGCCCACCCTCCATAATGGCTACACAAGAGTTCGTTGTTCCCAGGTCAATACCTATAACCTTACTCATCTACACATGCCCCCTTTTGGCAAGATTTTTTTTTGTGTTTTTATTTCCGTTTCCGGTTTTTTAGCTACGATAACTAAAGCGGGACGCAGTACCTTACCATGTAGGAGGTAGCCTTTCTGCACCTCCGCGGTCACAGTGCCTTCGGGATATTCTGTGGTTTCTATCCGCTCAAAGGCATCCTGGTAAACGGGGTCAAATGGTTTGCCCACAGATTCCACAGGCTCTACACCCTCCTGAGACAGCAAGTTATGCAGCTGCCTGTAGATCATCTCGATCCCTGTAATTATATTCTCCGGCAGCTCCTTTTTTGCAGCATCCAGGGCGCGTTCAAAATTATCGATAATTGGAATAATGTCCAGCAATAGACGCTCATTGGCGGTGCGCCGGATTTCCGCATTTTCCTGCCGTGTACGACGGCGATAGTTATCAAAATCGGCAGTCAGGCGCAGGAATCGCTGCTGTAAATTATTGAACTCCGCTTCAAGATCCGCCTTGGCGTCCTCAGCTTCCTCAATTACCTCAGTTTCCTCCTCAAGGGATCCTTCCGTCTCAGCTGTAACTTCTTCTCCGTTTTCAGGTGATACCCCCTGCTCCTGCAAGTCTTGATCACTGTTCAACAACTTATTCCCTCCTTGAAAGGTCACATCGAAAAGTCACATCATCCCTGATCTAAAAATAAAAATATCTATGCACAGGCAGTTGTATTCTGTCTTTCCACCCTGAAAATAGAAACCGGAAGCCGGAATCAAAGACCGGAAGTTGCGAGAAATCTCTTCCCTGCCGGTTCCACTATAACATTCGACTTCAGTCTGTTGTTATCATCGTCTGGGTTTTGCCATAAAGCGGCATGGCATTAAATAAGTCCAGATCAATAAAAAGTATCCTTGGACAGAACCTCTGACAGAATTTCAGTAATATACTCTACAACAGCAACTGCCCTGGCATAATCCATCCTCATGGGACCCATAAGCCCGATAGTCCCTACGGCATTTCCCCCAATACTGTAAACAGCACTGACCACACTATATCCCGCTGCTGGATCGTAATTGATTTCTCTGCCGATCCTGACTGTTACAACGTTGGGATCAGTTTTTTTAAGGATTGCGCGCAGGATTTCCTCCTCTTCGATGATGCTCATCAGATTGCGCACTTCTGCAATATCACTGTATTCAGGTTGTTTTATAATATTTTGAGCTCCGCCCAGGTAGACGGTTTCATCTGCATCTTCCTGCAGTACCGCTTCCACAATTTCCATGATCCTGTCGAGAACCCGCCGCTGTTTGATCAATTCATCATAAACATTATGTAAAATTGTACGGGAAATCTGCGGAAATGTCAGCCCCCGGAAGTACGTATTGAGAACATTTTCAATATGCGCCAGATCGGCGGTTGTCATACCTGAAGGCAGATCCACCATCTTGCTTTCCAGCCATCCCGTTTCTGTCACAATTACCACCAGAGCCTTCTGCGGTGTCAAGGGGATGGCTTTAATTTTCTTGAGAGCTGCATTTTCCAGTTGAGGCCCTGACAGCAATACCAGATAATCGGTTAACTGGGACACCGTTTTAATGGTACGCTGGATAATATTAGCCAAAGCCTTTGCTCTTTGAGCAAAAATAGCGCGGACAATCTTCTCCTCCCGTAGCGTCAGTTTACTCTTCTTCATCAACCTGTCTACATAGTAGCGGTAGCCAGGTTGGGATGGTATCCGTCCCGCGGAAGTATGTGGCTGTAGGATCAGTCCCAGTTCCTCTAAATCTGACATTTCATTCCGAATAGTTGCCGGACTGACGCCTAACCGGTATTTACGGGCAATACTGCGGGAGCTCACGGGTTCCGCTGTGACAATATGGCTTTCCACTATCGCTTCTAGAACCTGTTGTTTCCTAATATTTAAACCCACCGGCGTCACCACCCTTTAATAATTAGCACTCCTATCAACTGAGTGCTAAGTTCTAGCAATAACATACCACCATGCCGCCCTGATGTCAATAGCCCATACCAACCACTAAACAAAGTGGGATAAAACGTAGTTGGCCAACAGGCGGCCGCGGTCGGTCAGAAAGATGGCGTCCTTGCTGACACCCATCAACCCCTCACCGACCATAATGGATAACTGCTGCTTATAAAAATCTTCGAAGGGGTGGCCAAAGCGCTGCTCGAAATCTTTACGGTAAAGGCCTTTGCTGAGGCGAAGCCCCATGATAATGGTATCGATGAGCTCATCTCTCTGTAACTGATGCTCCTCAAAGACGCGGGGGAGTTCCCCCGACAACACCCTCTCCAGATACCGTTGAAGATCACTTTCATTGGCATAGCGCACTTTTTCAAAGTACCCCTGTGCCGCGGCACCAAGCCCTAAGTAGGGGGTGTTTTTCCAGTAGGTGATGTTGTGCCTGCACTCGCGGCCAGGCCTGGCATAGTTGGAGATCTCATAGCGCACATACCCGGCTGATGTCACCTGCTGCGCAGTTTCTTCCCACATGGCTATCTGCATCTCTTCACTGCAGGCCTCCAATTTTCCGCTCTTGATCTCTCTGGCAAGTGGAGTGCCCTCTTCCAGGGATAAGCCGTAGATGGAAAGGTGTTCCGGGGAAAGCATCAGTGCCTGCTCCAGGTTATGCCTCCAGGAGGCCAGGTTTTGGCCTGGCAGGGCGTAGATGAGATCAAGGTTGATGTTGTCAAACCCCGCAGCCCTTGCTGCCTCATAAGCTTCAACAATCTCCACAGCACTGTGCGTTCTCCCTAAGAGCTCCAGCTCACCTGGTTGAAACGACTGGGCACCCAGTGAAAGACGATTCACCCCGGCCCTCCGTAAATCTTGAAGTTTCTCCAGGGTTACCGTTCCCGGGTTGGCCTCCACTGTGACCTCCAGATCATCGGACAGGCAAAAACTGCTGCTGCATCGGGAAAGCACACCACAGAGAGACTTCGTAGGTATAACTGTGGGGGTTCCCCCGCCACAGTAGATCGATGATAATTCCAAATGATGATCTCTGGCAGCATACGCCGCATACAGAGAGATCTCCATCTCCAGTGCATCAATATAGCGTTCAGCCAATTTCCCCTGATCATTTTGAGGAAGAGGGAGTGAATGGAAGGAGCAGTAGCAGCACTTTTGCAGGCAAAAAGGGAAGTGCAGGTATAGGCCGATCTTCACTCCTTATCAACCTGGAGTACCGCCAGGAACGCCTCCTGAGGGATTTCCACACGTCCCACCTGTTTCATCCGGCGTTTCCCTTCTTTCTGTTTTTCCAAGAGCTTGCGCTTCCTGGTCACATCCCCACCATAGCACTTCTCCAGCACATTCTTGCGCAGGGCCTTAACGGTTTCCCTGGCAATCACCCTGGAGCCGATCGATGCCTGGATGGGAACATCAAACAGCTGCCTGGGGATCAGCCTTCTCAGCTTATCCACCAGAGAGCGCGCCCGCTGCTGTGCCTGCTCGCGGTGGACAATAATGGAGAGGGCATCCACCATTTCACCATGCACCATACAATCGAGCTTAACCAATTCTGCTGCGCGGTATCCGGAGAGTTCGTAATCAAAGGATGCAAAACCCCTTGTGCAGGACTTGAGAATATCAAAAAAGTCAAAGATAATCTCTGACAGCGGCAGTTGATAAGAGATCTGCACCCGCTGTGGGGAAAGGTAGCTCATATCCTGATACTCCCCTCTGCGGTCATGGAAAAGTTCCATCACAGCCCCCACATAATCCGCAGGTGTGATCACATTTGCCTGTACATATGGCTCCTCAACCACAGCTATTTCCCCTGTTTCAGGCCAGTTGGCCGGATTATCCACCGTAACTGTCTCTCCATTGTGGCCGGTCAGGCGATAAACCACGTTCGGGGCAGTTGTGACGAGCTCTAAACCATATTCCCGCTCCAGCCTTTCCTGAATAATCTCCATATGCAGTAAGCCCAGGAAACCACAGCGAAAACCAAAACCTAAAGCAGCTGATGTCTCCGGTTCGTACTGAAAGGAGGCGTCATTCAACCTCAGCTTCTCCAAGGCATCACGCAAATTTTCGAAATCATTGGCCTCCACCGGGTAAAGGCCGCAGAAGACAACAGGCAGCACCTTTCTGTATCCAGGGAGAGAACTTGATGCAGGTTTGTTCGCATCTGTAATCGTATCTCCCACCCTGGTATCGGCAACTTCCTTGATCCCTGCTGCCAGATAACCCACCTCACCAGGGCCGAGTTCATCAACCTGATGCATCGACGGGGAAAACACGCCTACCTCACTGACCTCGTAGGACTTGCCGGTAGCCATCATCATGATCTTCATCCCTGGCCGCACACAGCCGTGAAAAACCCTGATATAGGAGATAGCCCCCCGATAGGGGTCAAAATGAGAATCGAAGATCAATGCCTGCAGGGGTTTTTCCGCATCCCCTTGAGGAGAAGGCACCCGCCGGATCAGCGTTTCCAGGAGTTCCTTTACCCCCTCACCCTCCTTTGCGGAAACCAGCAGGATATCATCGGTATCCAGGCCAATCACATCCTCTATTTCCCTGGCAACCCGGTCGGGATCCGCCACAGAGAGGTCAATCTTATTGATCACAGGGATGATCTCCAGATTGGCATCCAGAGCCAGGTAGGTATTGGCGATGGTCTGGGCCTCTACACCCTGAGAGGCATCCACAATCAGCAGGGCTCCCTCACAGGCGTTCAGACTCCGGGAAACCTCATAGCTGAAGTCCACATGTCCCGGGGTATCGATTAGGTTTAAAATATACTCCTGCCCATCCGCGGCTTGATAATTCATCCTGGCCGGGGTCAGCTTAATGGTAATTCCCCTCTCCCGTTCCAGGTCCATCTGATCGAGTACCTGGTCCCTCATCTGCCTGGATTCCAGAGCACCTGTCAGCTCCAGAAAACGATCAGCCAGAGTGGACTTCCCATGGTCAATATGAGCTATTATACAAAAATTTCTGATCAGTTCTTGCTTCACTGTTAATCACCTTTCTTGCCAAATACACCAAAACCAAGGATCTCTTTCCCATCAATAAGAGGATCAAGAGATGGAGAATATCAATGAAGAGTACCGGCCTTTCTATTATGTCCGATCTTCTTCTTAACCAGATCCAGCACCAGTTGAAACTCCTCTAGCTTCAAGAAATAGGTCACCAGGAAATAAACCAAAATCCCTGCAGCCACCGCCCCACTTACAGCGATCAGCTGAGCGAACTTAGTGGCGATCCCCAACAGGCCCTGGAGCCAGGTGACAACCAGATAGGCCACACCCCCTGTAGCCAGGGAAGCAGCACCAGAGCCAAGTGCAGAGGAAATAATCCTGTGGCCGTCGATATTGCCGATCTTTGCCCTTAATAGAAACAGCAGCACCAGCATGTTGACGATCCCCACCAGTGAATAAGCCAGGGCTAGTCCACTGTGTCCCATAGGCTTAACCAACCAGATATTGAGGACAATATTCAGAAACACGGTGCCGATCCCCACCAGAACCGGGGTTTTAGTATCTTTCAGAGCATAAAAAACCCTGTTTAAAATCAGGGAGCCCGAGTAGCCGATAATCCCAAAAGAGTAATAGAAAAGCGCTACTGACGTAGCCACTGTGCTCTCCGGTGTGAATTTCCCCATCTGGAAGAAGAGCCTGATCGCTGGAAGCCCAATAGCGATCAACCCTGCCACGCAAGGGATAGTCAAAAAGTTGATCGCACGAAACCCCAGGGAAAAGGTGCGGCGAAACTGGCCCAACTCCTGGCGGGCTGACTGCTCGGTCAGAGTAGGAAAGATTGCCGTACCGATGGCAACTGCAAAGATTCCGATAGGGAGCTGCATGATCCTTTGTGCTGTCTTTAGAGCTGCCAGCTGCCCACTGGGAAGCCCGGAGGCCAGGTTCTGGCTGACAAAAAGATTAAACTGGGATACTGAAAGACCGATCAGAACCGGGAAAACCAAAGCCCCGATCTGCCTGATCCCCGGGTGACTCAGATCCAGCACCGGCTTATACCTGATACCCAACCGCAATAGAGGCGGCAGCTGAACAGCAAAGTTCAAAACCGCTCCCACTACAACCCCGATGGCAAAGGATACAATACCTATGCGCGGACCAAACAGCCCTCCTATAACCACAACAGAGAGATTATAGAGCACAGACCCCAACGCCGGTGTGCTGAAGTGCTTGTAAGCGTTCAGTATCCCTATAGTCACTCCGCTCAGACCCATAAAAAAGGTCTGGAAGAACATGATCCGTGTGAGGTAAACGGTCAAATCGATCTCCCCGGCTTTAAAACCCGGCACCAGCAGGTGCACCAACTGCGGGGTAAAGACTACTCCCAGGGTGATGGCAGCAACCATGAGGATGATCACCAGGTTGAGCATGATGCTCGCTACCTGCCACCCCTCATCCTCTTCCCCTTTAGCGAGATACCCGCCGAAAACAGGGATAAAGGCGGAACTGAGAGCCCCCCCGATCAAGATCATATAGATAAAATCAGGGATGGAGAAGGCCGCATTATAAGCATCTGTAATCCGGTTCTGCCCAAAGAGTGCATAGAGCAAAGCATCCCGCACATAACCAAGAATACGGGCCACAACCATTGCAATAGTAATGATCCCTACGGCCCGTGCAATTTTTTCACGTTCTGACATCTGTTCTCCTTCATATAAAAAAATAGAGCACTTAAAGTAGATATTATCACTTTGTGCTCCACAACGAAAGGGGTAGATTTCACAGGGATAGGTTCGGCAGCACAAAAGGCATACAGATGCCGGGCGAAAAGCAGTAAAATTATATTGCTGGCAGTGGTTCGTTTAACAAGCAACGGGGACAAATGCGGGACAGTCCCCGCTGCACGCGGCGTTCTGGTCCTTCCTGGGAATATGGCCTCACCGCGTCCTGACTGGGGCAGTCCGCTGCACGCGGCGTTCTGGGGACTCGTGCACCGGGGACACCAGAGGCAGTCCCCAGTGCACGCGCACTCGTTGCACAGCTGGCTACGGCTCAGCTGAAAACCGTTGATCCGTTGTTTCCTGGATACTCTTGATCAGATCAGCAGAAGTCTCCATGATCATATCACACCAGGTATCTAGGCCAGCCCTGACAGCCCTGGTGTAAACCTTTTTGTATGTCTTCTTGATGTATGAGGATAAAATCTTTCCATTAAAGGAAAGGTGGCTTTTCTCCATCCCCTGCAGCTCTCTCATATTGTTATCTGTAAGCAGGATTCCCCCAGCCATAATTGCAATAATGGTTATAACAACTAAAACGCGGCCGCATCGTCTCACCTTACCTGAAACCCCCTATTGTTTTACAGATAGTTTTCCACTGGAAGAGAGGCTGTATACCATTTTATGTCTCATTTTTCTCCTGGATTAGCTCAGCGAGAACTTCACCGAGGCAGTGTGCAGCGATAAGGCACTCATCGAGGGTATTTTTGTCGCTTCCCACTTCAATCAATACTGCCTTGGGGGAAAGGTTTTGGTTATAGCTTCCATCCTTCAAGCGCACAGCCTTGACAAGACCCGGGTACTTTTCATCCAGGCGGTTGGCAATCTGTCGGGCCAGGGCATAGTTTTCCCTCCAATGGGGGTTGGGAATACGCTGCCCATTCCCCATCACAAACAGCAGTTTCGCTGCTTGCTTACCATCTATAATAACTGTCTGTTTTTCTGCTATGCCCGCATCACGGTGCAGATCGATCAGAATTTTTAAATCAGGGTATTCCTCCAAGAGCCGCTTAGCAGTGACCTTGGATTTGATGTAAGAGGTAGGGTGGTCAGGATAATCGTGGATTGTCAGGTCCTGCACCGCCCGGACCCTATGCTGGGCCAGCGTTTTTACTATCTCTTCCCCTACCACGGTGATGCCCCCATTTTTTCCTTCATCTCTGCTCTTGCCATGTAAGGGGATATAGGTCTCTGCATTATGGGTGTGATAAATGGCCACTTCAATGGGTTTTTTAGCAAATTCCTCTTTTAGAAAGGACTCATCAATAAATAAGGTTTTTTCCACAGGCTGTTTTACTGCACTGCTTACCATTGCTGTCTTTCCTTTGGTCACACAATAGGGAAGCCCCTTTTTCAGTACACCGGGAAGGTCCTGGGGATCGATGCCAAACAAAAACTTGGCTGCCCCTCTGATAAAGGAACTTTCCTGGTTTTTTCTGACTCCTCCACCCAGCCCGCTTTCCAGCAATTTTGTATATGAAAAATCACCGATCCCCACACCCACCAAACAAACGAATGATAAGAGCAGGACTGAGATACGCTGCCCAAGCTGCGGTCTCTGCTTAAATTTGCGGTACATTGAGTTCCCCCCTTGACTGGCTGTCTGACAAATGATATTCCAACATGTGGCAAATTATCACTATTTAGTTAGGGAGAAATAAAAATAATGCCCAAAATCTAATGCTTGCAAACCGCATTTAATCGTGATAATATCGTATTTGGTTTTAGTTTACTGAACGAGGGGGTGAAAGTGTGGCAAACATCAAATCTGCAGAAAAGAGGGCCAGAATCGCCAAAACCCGGACACTGCGCAACACATCTCGCAAGTCTGCCATGAAAACCGCAGTCAAGAGATTCGAAGCATCACTGGCAGAGCAAGATAACGAGAAGATCGAGGCCAACTTCAAAAAGGCAATCCAGTTAATAGACAAAGCAGCAGTAAAAGGTATCATTCACCCCAATGCCAGAGATCGCAAAAAGGCGCAGTTAGCAAAAAAAACTGAATCAGGCCCAGGCATAAAGAGATGAAAACCCCTTTTTTATTATCTATACCTAATTGAATAAATGTTGCAAAATGGATGAAGGGACATATTATATACAATATGTCCCTCTTTTGGATTATCTATGGGTAACTTATTGATAAATTTTTGTAACTTTTGATACACATAATAAGAATGATATGCAACAAGCGGGCGACCTGTGGCCACCCAAATATTGATAATTTATATTGTAGTAGGGAACGACCCCTGTGCCGTTCCGTCATGTGTATCTTTATTGCATAATATTCAACTGATGTATTGTACAATAAATTCTGAGCCGACCCCTAAACCGTCCCCAGAAAAGATGTCATCAACAGCTCCGGAGAACCCTTTCCCTTTTTCAGCGAAAGATCAAGTTCCAGCAGTCCATCAAGTATTTTTTCGATTTCAGAGAGATGATAGGAGCGAATCTGCTTCATCAGCTTTTTCGCTACGAAAGGATGGACTCCCATTACACCAGAAAGCTCGCCAGGAGATACACCTTCTTCAAGCAGCCAATATGCCTCCAGCATCTGGAGATAATGACGGGAAAGCATAGAGACCAGCAGCACCGGGGGTTTGCCCTGGGCCAAAAGTTCCTGCAAAACCTCAACAGTAGCACTCCCCTTGCGCTCAGCCACAGCATCCACCAGTTCGAAGAGCGTCCGTCCCGCTGTCCTGCTGCCCACACTCTGAAAGACATCAACAGTAATTCTTCGCTGCTTTTTACCCAGGTAGAGAGAAGCCTTTTCTATTTCCTGGCTGAGAAGGGCGGGATTCTCCCCACAGGAAAACCGCAGGTACTCTGCTGCAGCAGTCGGTAGTTCATTGCCCCTGGATATGGCCTCTTCCTGCAGCCATCTGACAAGCTCCCTCCCCTTGAGAGGTATACACTCTACCACCCAACCATTTTCGATATCTTTTAGATCTTTTTTCTTGAGTTTTTTTTCCATAAGCAGTACGGCCACCAGGCGCGGGTTGTTCACCTTTAAATAAGATTTCACTGCTGAAACATCCGGATTGTTGATCACCGCCATGCGTTCTGCTGTACCAAGAGGCAGTGTTACCAGAGATTTATAGATATCTGCTTCCACTGCTTCCTCATCCCACTCCAGGTAATCGATCCCGCTGCTATTCCGTGCTTCCAGGCGGCTTCTCAAGTACCTGATCATCTCCCGGGCCTGGTATCTATCCTCACCGTGCAGCACCAGGAACGCCGGAATCTCTCCCATGGCAAGGGCCTGTTTTGCCTGATTGTAAGTTATTACAGCCATTTTAAGCCCACCTCTCTAGACTATTTTTATTCTCGCCCGGGGATATAATCCCTGCACTGTTTCCCGATCAGTTTTCCGATCAATTCTTATTACATTGAAAATAACATAGAAAGTTGTTACGTGCGATCCAGGAAAAGAGCCAGCATTTTTAGAAGATCACCTGCAAGCTGTTCACCATCCAACTGCTGTGCAGCCTCCGCTATGAACTCCTTAAGCTGGCAGCGCTTCTCTTCACTCAGATCAGCGGTTAGATCCTGTATCATCTTCAATATTTCTCCCTGGTCCGGCAGATCACCGCCTGATGTGACATTGTCCAGCAGTTCCTGGGCTTGCTGCGACTTATCCGCGTCTCCTTCAAGCTTCTCTAATAATTTGAAAAAATCCTGTTCACTCAATCCCCTATCCCCCCTCAATTATTAACACACCCTTTAACATACCCTCCGGCTTTCACCTGTACTAAAATATGCGTCTTGCCCTAAGAACTTGCCAGAATAAGCAGGATTATTATCTCCTGAGTGAAATAGTAAGAGTAAAGATAGATTTTCTTTTTTATAGGGGCTCATTTTTAGAAGGGAGGAAAAAACATGCGTGTGGGAATTTTAACCGGCGGCGGCGACTGCCCGGGCTTGAATGCTGTGATCAGGCTGCAGCCAAAACCCTGTTCAGCGGCGGTGTTGAAGTCCTGGGGTTCCGCGACGGTTATCGGGGGATTATCGAGAAAGACTGGATGCCCATCGACAAGAGAGCGATCTCCGGGCTTTTGCATCGCGGGGGAACAATTCTGGGAACGAACAACCGCGACAACCCATTTAACTTTCCGGTAGTAACAGCTGAAGGAAAAACAGAATACTGTGATGTCTCAGATCAGTTACTTCAAAATATGCAGGAACTAAAACTGGATAACCTGATCTCCATCGGAGGAGACGGCACCCTATCAATTGCCAGAGAACTGGTTGACAAGGGCGCTCATATTGTTGGGGTTCCCAAAACCATCGATAATGACCTGGCTGCCACTGACCAGACATTCGGCTTTGATACAGCGGTGGCTACTGCAACCGGTGCCCTGGACAAGCTTCACACCACAGCTGAGTCACACCACCGGGTGATGGTTCTTGAAGTGATGGGGCGCTATGCCGGGTGGATTGCCCTCTGGTCCGGGGTCGCCGGTGGTGCTGATGTAATCTTGATCCCGGAAATACCCTGGTCACTGGAAAGCATCACTGAAAAGCTTGAGGAGAGGCAAAAAGAGGGCAAGCCCTTCAGCATCATCGTTGTAGCAGAGGGAACCCCAGCCCCGGATGGACAGCAAGTGGTCAGAGAAAGAATCGAGGGGAGCGGTGATCCCCTGCGCCTGGGGGGGATCGGACAGGTGGTAGGCGCTCTCGTGGAACAGGCTACAGGTGTGGAAACAAGAGTGACCGTTCTGGGACACATTCAAAGGGGTGGTTCTCCTTCTCCCCTGGACAGAATACTGTCCACCCGTTTTGGAGTAGCTGCAGCGGAGCTGGCTATGTCCGGCCGCAGCGGCTTAATGGTTGCCCTCAAAGGGAATAAGATCGTTCCTGTTCCCCTGGAGGATGCGACGAAGAAACCGTCCTTAGTTCAATCGGATAATGAGGTGGTACAAGCCGCTCGCTCCACCGGGATCTGCTTCGGAGACTAGGTGCCTGGCATTATGAGGTTGGCGCCATCTGTAAGAATGGTGATATGTCCGTCTTCATCTGTACGCAAGACCCTTGCACCCTGCTCCTGCCAGAAACGAATCGTCTGAGCATCCGGATGGCCGAAAGAATTGCGTCCAACACTGATCACAACAAGTTGTGGTTTTATAGCCGCAGCAAACTCCGGACAAATGCTGTATGAGCTGCCGTGATGGGGACACTTGAGGAGATCAGCCTGGATTCCATTGCTGCCTTGAAAACGACTAACCAGATCTAGCATACCTTCCTGCTCTAAGTCCCCGGTCAGCAAAATAGAAACTTTACCATATGTTATATGCAGCACAAGGGAGTTGTTATTGGCATCACTGCGTGTCCCTGAAAATAGTGTCTGGGGAGGCCCTAGAACAGATATTTTTACATTGGAATCAAGGTTAATTTCTGCCCCTGTTTTAACATATGAAACAGGGATCTTTTTTTCCTCCAGCAGCTCCTGCACTTTAAGCACCAGGGGTGTGGTGTGTTCCTGGGGAGGGGCTATATACCTGCCCACCTGTATATTATCTAAGACAGCCGGGACACCCCCCAGGTGGTCCTCATGAGGGTGCGAATTGACCACCAGATCCAGCTTCCTGATACCCGCCCGTGCCAGAGCCGGAACCACTATCTGTCTGCCGGGGTCAAAGGAACTGCCGGCATATACAGGACTTCCCCCGGCATCCACCAGCATAGTGCGCCCTGAAGGTGTCTTGACTAAGATGGCATCCCCCTGCCCAACATTGAGAAAGGTTATTTCCAGTTTTCCTGAGTTCCCTGCCCAGATACCTGTACAGAGCAAAAATAACAAACAGACAAAGACGATAAAGGAGGGCATAACCCAGTAGGATGCCCGAGACCGGTAGCGGAAGTGGGGAAAAGAAACCGCAAACCCCTCACGCAGCGCCCAGCCCAGCACAACCAGCAGAGCAAACCAGAGCAGGCACAGCCACAGTGGTGGTGGAGGAACAAGAAAAGAGGCACCCAGGACACCGGCCAGCAAACGAAGCAGCCCTTTGATGGGAAGGGAGAGCGCTCCGGCAGCCAGAAAAAAAGGATTGAATATGCCAGGTGCTGCTATAGCAAGCAGCATTCCCGCCAGACCCAAATATACAACCAGCCCAGCCAGGGGTATCACCAGGACATTGGCCAGAATGCCCAGCACTGCAACCCTTTGAAAGTATATAGCTGTCAGCGGGAGAATAGCCAGTTGGGCAGCAGCCGGTACAGTTAATGCTTCTCGCCATCCTTCACGCAGTGGCAGGTGCCTGTTCAAGGGAACCGCCAGATAGATGATCCCCCAGGTTGCAACAAAGGAGAGCTGGAAACCAGGATCAAAGAGCACCGCCGGATTAAGCAGAAGGAGAACAAGGGCAGCAAGGGCAAGTGAATTGATGGCATTCCGCCGCTCTTGCCAGAGGTAGGCCGCTAATCCCACTGTAGCCATCACCGCAGCCCTGGTAACCGGGGATGTAAAATCGATCAGAGCGGCATATCCCCACAGCCCAGCGGTTACCAGGATAAAGGTGGGGAGACGCTTGAGGCCAAGAGAGCCGGCCGCTGCCATTAACGCTATAAAAACAAAGCCCAGGTGCAGGCCGGAAACAGCGAAGAGGTGCATCACCCCTGTCTTCTGGTAGAGATCACGGTCATCCGGGGTCATCCCTTCTTTTGACCCAAGCAAAAGCCCCTGAAGAAAGAGGGACTCCTCCTCTGGCAGGGAGGAGTTGATGCCGTCTACAATTCGCAGGCGCAGGGCAGCCCAAAAGCTGCTGAGGCCCTGACCCTGTGCTTTGATCTCAGGATACCCTTCAGCCTTAACCTGTGCTATAATGCCGCGTCTCTCCAGATAATGGCGGTAATCAAACTCCCCTGGTGATAAAGGAGCAGGAACAAGATCCAAAAACCCCTCTACCCTGACAACAGCGCCGGGCATCAAGGCTGTTGCCTGCGCACCTTTACTGCCGGTACCGGCCTTTGCGGTAGATGCCAATGCCGCCCTGGCGGCACCATTAGAAAACAAGTACACTGGTGACGGTTCCTGCTGCATCCTTCCGAACTCCGACTTCCGGCTTCCGACATCTATTTTCACGGTAGGTGACAGGCCGCTGCCCAGGGACTTTCCGGCAAGTTCTTGTGGCACAGTATCCTCATCAGCACTGCCCTCAGGGATATAATAGACAACCTGAATTTTCCCGCTTCCCTGCCACTTTTCCTTGCCCAGGCATACAGCGGAATTATCCAGCACAACGACAAACCTGTTGGGGTAAACAGAAGGAAGCCTCTCCACAACCCCTTCTATCTGTACATAGTGCCCCAGGAAGGGGTTCAACTGCTGTGGAAATGAAACCCGGTCGATCTCCATCCAGGCATACCCCAGACACAAAAAACACAAAGGCAGCCAGAGGAAAGAATACCTCTTCCCCTGCACATATGCCCAAATACCCCCGACCAACAAAAATACAGCAGTTGCAATAACTGCCCATACCCAACTGCTGCTTTTACAAAGCTCAGACAACCCGATCCCCAGAGCAAAGGCACCTGTAATTAACACAAAAGGAGGCATCCCACGCCCTCCCGCCATTATTTAACATACATGTTCTACCATGTTCTACCTTCACTCCAAAGTTCCTTCTATAAATCAAAAATAGACATCCTATTTCCAACCACTAGCCACCGACTACGGGCTTACCCCTTGCACGTGCATCCCCGGCGAGACGCGAGAGCGAGACGCGAGAACCGTCCCCGCGTCTCACTCCGGGCGTTCTGTCAGGGTTACTGTAAACTTTTCAGCCTTTTTATTGCGCCAGACTGTTACCTGCACCTTTTTTCCGGGACCCGCTTCCCTGACTATATCCAGCAGGTCACCTGTAGTTGCAACCTTTTTCCCGTTTATGGCTGTGATAATATCGCCTTGTTGAAGACCTGCTTTTTCAGCAGGCCCTCCCGACAATACATTTCTCAAAACTACCCCTTCTGGCTCGGACAAGCCAGAGGTTTCAGCAATGGTTGGTGTTACATCTTGTATCTCTACACCTAGCCAGCCCCTCTTTACCTTACCCTGTTTAATCAGGTCATCGAGCACACTCTCTACGGTATCGCTGGGGATAGCAAAGCCAATCCCTTGTGCCTGGGCAACTGCGGTGTTAATACCGATTACTTCCCCTTTGAGATTTAGCAAGGGGCCGCCACTGTTGCCCGGGTTAATTGATGCATCTGTCTGCAAAAGATTCCTAAAGCTCCGGTCCTGAATGGTGACCGGACGCCCTTTGGCACTGATCACACCGACAGTCACTGTATGGTCTAATCCATAGGGGTTGCCGATAGCAACAACCCAGTTGCCTACAGCAACAGCACTGGAACTGCCCAATTTCAGTACAGGAAGATCCTTACCGGCATCAATTTTCAATACAGCCAGGTCAAGCTCATGATCAGAACCGACAATCTTAGCCGGTACCGAACTCTTTCTCCCTGCTATATTCACCTGAATTTCCTGCACTCCCTGCACCACGTGCTCATTTGTCAAAATATATCCATCAGGTGAAATAATAAAACCTGATCCCATCCCCTTCTGTACCTTTTGTTTCGGTGTATAATCGAACTGCCCGAAAAACTCCCGGAAAAAGGGATCATCAAAGAAAGGATCAGAACGCTTATTTGTGGTCACAAATGTCTCTATCTTTACCACCGCAGGCCCTGCTTTTTCAACGATACCTGCGATAGTGCCTGGTTCAACACCCGGAGGCTGCTGCCATCAGGGGCGGGTTCAGAATTTTGACTTCCAATTACCTTATCAAGCCAGTAATTGCCCGATGCAAACAAAACACCCCCGGTAAAGACTATACCAGCCAGGAAAGCTGCCAGTACAACCGCAATAAATGCTTTTTTTGACCTCAAAATTCCTCCCTCCTTACAGTTATAGATACACATCTCTTATTCTTGATCAGCACCGGTATCATCCTCCGGTATTTCACCATCTACCACCTGCTCTTTATCTTGTGCCTCTTCAACTGCCAACTGCTGGCCTTCATCCGGGGTTTCTTCACCCACCTCATGCCCTTCAGATTGATCTCCCGAACTGTTCTCCTCTTCACCGGCTTTATCGGTTGAGGCATCAACACCGGTTTGGCTGCTTTTCGCAGCTTTAATCGGCTCTTCCTCTTTAATCACTTCATCCCAGACACGCTGTACATTTGACGAAGCTTTACGAAATTCCCGCACTGCTTTTCCTAAGGATTGGGCCACTTCAGGTAGTTTTCCCGGACCAAACACAATAAGCATAACTACCAGGATCAGAATTAATTCCCAGGGCCCTATATTCAGTATTCCAAACATTATTCTCACCCCGGCTTTATTATAGCTTTAATTGAAAGGCTGGACAAGAAACAAATTTTGAGGGAAGGGGAGAGATCCCCTCTCCCACTCTGTGTGATTTTGGATCAAAAGAACCGCAGAGATCAGAAAAACACCCATCCCTGCCCCATATTCTGGATAAAAAGAGATCAGAAGAACCGTCTCCCTGATCCACTGATCCACTCTGAGCCAAAATAAAAGTCCCCACCGTTACGATGGGGACCATATTTATCAGGTATTACTACCTAGTTTATTCTTTCTATTTCTCTTTATCTTTTTTTCCCTTGGCAATGTGCACTTCTACAGGCTTAGTGTAATAGGGTGTCCGCCACTTGTCAACTGCAATGACGGCATCCTTATTACAGGCTTCGGCACAAACAAAACAGATAATGCAGCGGGCCGGATAGAAAACCAGCTCATTTTTATCTTTATTGATCTCTATAGCTGCGGCCGGGCAACGCCTGGCACAGTTGCCACACAAAATACATTTATCATCATCAAACTCTATATGCCCACGCGCCCCTGCAAAGGGTTCCCTCACCTTGACGGGATACATCCGGGTTGCTGGCCCCCCAAACAGGTTACGGAGGACAGTTGGCAGCATAACTGGCATTGTGCTCCACCTCCTTTATATTCCAGGGCTACCTTTCAGTACAACTGATGCAGGGGTCGATTGACAGAACAATAACCGGTACATCAGCAAGTTCACTTCCTGGCAGCATCACAAGCAGAGACGGAATGTTGGAAAAGGTCGGTGTCCGCACGCGGAAACGCTCCAGGTTTTGGGTGCCATTGCCCTTAGCGTAGTAGAAGCACTCGCCTCGGCACTGCTCACTCCTATAGCTTACTTCATTGGCCGGTGGACGCCCCTTGGGACGCTCGAAGATTTCCCCCTTGGGCATCTTGCTGAAGGCTTCCAACTGCAGGTCGATCGCCTGTAGGGTCTCTCGAGCCCTAACCAGTGCCCTGGCGAAACTATCGCCGCCTGTTTCCACAATAGGCTCAAACCCGAGCTCATCATATACCTGCATCCCCAACATCCTGCAGTCCTCTTTAACTCCTGAGGCTCTCAGGTGAGGGCCATTGGTGCCAAGGAGAATTGCCTGTTCTTTGGTCAAGACGCCTTTTCCAACTGTACGCGCCTTGACGGTTGGGTCGCTTGCCAGAACATTGATTAAGGCTTCTGCTTCTTGTCGTACTTCCCGCAGAGTTCTAATAATTATCTTTTCTTGTTCATCATCAATATCACGGCGCACACCACCGACAACGGAAACCGAATGTGTAACCCGGGTGCCTGATGTCATCTCCAGCAGATCTAAAACTTTTTCGCGAATCCGCCAGAACTGCATGAACATACTCTCGAAGCCGAGCGCGTCACACAGCAGCCCAAGCCAGAGAAGATGGCTGTGGGTCCTACTCATCTCTGAATAGATGACACGCAAGTACTTGGCACGCGGTGGAACTTCCATGGGCCAGAGTCTTTCTACTGTTTCACAGTAACTGATCCCATGTATGCAGCTGCAGATACCACAAATCCGCTCGATCAAGTGTATATTTTTCGGGTACTCATTTAATTCACAGGCCTTTTCAATACCACGGTGACCGTAACCGAGTGCCGGTACAACATCTACCACTTTTTCATTTTCATAAGTGATTTTCAACTGAATCGGTTCCGGAAGTACCGGGTGCTGTGGTCCAAATGGTGCAACTGTACGCGGTGCCATTTACTCGCCCCCCTTCCCGCCAGCGGCCTTGTCTTTTAACATGGGAGTCACAGGACTGCCGTTGCCTAGCAGCATCAAGCCACCAAAATCAATGGCTATATCCTTTACCTTGAGGCCATACTGTTCGAACATTTCATTTTCAGCGAGTACAGCGCAAAGATAGATCCCGCTGATACTGGGAACCTCTTCATCCTTGCCGACAACCATACGCAGAGCAACCATTTCCACACCAGGGCTGTAGTTGAAGTAATATGTAGCCTCCAGCTTATCACCCAGGTCATTGCAGACAGTTACAACAAACCGTGCCTTGGCATCGGCAAACTTCTGTACCTCTGATAACAGTGTATCTTTGGTGATCTCTTTCAGATTCTCTATCATTTCGCCACCCCCACAGCTTTGGACAGTTTTTGCAGGGCCAGCACTACACCATCAATGATCGCCTCCGGGCGCGCCGCACAACCAGGAACATAAACATCCACCGGCAGCACCTTATCGACACCGCCCAGAATGTTGTAGCAGTTATGGAATACGCCTCCTGTGGCTGCACAGGCACCAACAGCGATCACCATTTTCGGATCAGCCATCTGATCATACAGATTCTTCAACACCCTCGCTGTCCGGTAATTGACAGGACCGGTAACTACCATCACATCAGCATGTTTCGGGTTACCCATATTAACGATCCCGAAACGCTCAACATCGTAGAGGGGTGTTAAGGAAGCCAGTACTTCGATGTCGCAACCGTTACAGGAACTGTTGCAAAAGTGCAAGATCCAAGGAGACTTAATTTGTGAAGTTTGTATGATTCCCATCTACAACACCCCCTTATTAATAATCCACCAATAAGCTATGTTCAAGACACAGAATACCAGGGCAATAACCCAGGAGAACTTGACCATCCAACCGCCTGTCATACGGGCATTGATATTGTCGATGAACAGCTCCAATATGAAGGCCGCTAAAGCGATCAGGATCCCTATCCAGAGCGGGTTCGCCCAGAACAGAGCTATAAGCCCCAGCAGCAGTACCAATTCGTACCACTCGGTCAAGAGAACCATGGCATAATAAGGACCCGAGATCTCGGTCATGATACCCTTAACCAGTTCCTGGTGTCCATGATGTGATGTTGCAATATCAAAAGGCGACTTCCGCATCTTGATGGTCAACACCACCAGCAGAGCTATAAAGATCGGCCAGAGTGATGCCAAAAGCGGTGTCTGACTTGCCATGATATCGCTGATCATAAAGCTCTCAATCTGTGTGTAAACTCCCAATGCGAACAAAAGGAGAATCGGCTCATAGGACAGAATCTGCAGCAGTTCACGGTTCGCTCCAAAGTGGCTATAGGGAGACTTGGTGCTGAACCCAGCCAGCACAAAGCTGATTCCCGCAAAGCCTAGCAGGAACACCAGAAGCAGGAGATCCTGTTGTAGCACCAGGAAGAGCAAACACGCAATCATGAAGACCAGGTAACTGATGATCCACACGAACTGTGTCTTGCTGGTAGCTATCCTGGATTTACCAAGCAGCTTAAAGAAATCATAGAACGGCTGCAAGATCGGGGGACCATAGCGTCCCTGCAGCCTGGCGGTAACCCGCCGGTCTATACCGGCCAGGAACCCACCAATGAGTGGCGCTGCAATAACCGCGATAATCGCTATCCACACCTGGTTGCTCATATGCTCACCCCCACCACTCCAAACATGATGACGAGCAGGGCGATGGCAATAACGTATACCCAGGGATTGATTGCCTCTTCACCAATCGCATCCTTGTAGTAATAACCGCCCAGCTGCAGTTTTGTCTTGACATCAGCGGCACAATACCACTCGTCAGTATCCACATCCCCTGCCTGCTCACCGCACATATAAACAGGACGAAGTTCCTGCGGTTTCAGTGAAATAAAGAGCAGCGGCAGAACAATGGCTACTGCAAAAACAATAAACAGAGGCCATACCGGATAGGAACCGATAACTTCCGTTGCTGCGGCCGCCTTCGGCAACACAAGATTCCAACCCTTTACCATTCCGTCTAATGCAACGACACTGGTAACATTGCCCGTAGCAACACAGCTCACTGCACTTTGGACGAAATTCTTAAATACCGGTGCCACACCGATACCAAAGGCAAAGATGCCGGCAACCAGTGACCATAATGGTACTGAATAGCTGAGTGACAGGCTTTCGATCTTCCTGCCCAGTCTCGGTGTAACCTGTAAGAGACGGCCGAGCCATTTTGCCCAGAAGACCATGGTTACAGCACTGGCCAGGACAAAGAGTACTGCCGCCAGCGGAACAGCATAAGAAGCTTCCAGTGCCACCCACTTACCGAGGAGCATACCGAAGGGCGGCAGGAACATGGAAAGCATACCGATAATGGTAATAAATGTGGTAAGCGGTGCTTTCTCTGCCAGACCTTCCATATCCTCGATCTCGCGGCTCCAGATTTGGTGCTCGATGGTACCGGCACACATAAAGAGGAGACCCTTGGAGATGGCGTGGAAGATGATCAAGAGAATCGCTGCTGCCATGGCAAGATCCGTTCCGATGCCGGCACATGCAACGATCAGACCAAGGTTAGCGATGGTGGAGTAAGCCAGCACCCGCTTTCCTGTGGTTTGGGCTATAGCCAGCACAGAGGCAGCAAAGAAGGTAAATGCTCCACAGATAGCTACCGTCACACCTAATACCGGGTTAAACGCCGGGGCCAGTCTGAGTACAAGATAGACCCCTGCCTTGACCATGGTACTGGAGTGAAGCAATGCGGAAACCGGTGTCGGTGCAACCATTGCTCCCAGGAGCCAGTTCTGGAAGGGCATTTGAGCCGCCTTGATCATGCCTGTGAAACACATCAATGCTACAGGCAGCAAGAGAAAGGCTACAGTGCCACCAGATTCAACAATGGACTGAAGTGTAAGGTATTCAACAGTTTGACCGCTGTTGAAGTAAATGTAAATCATTGCCGCTATCATTGCGGTACCGCCTATTGAGTTCATCCACAATGCACGGGCACCGTTGTTGATGGCTTCCTTTGTCAGGTCATGAGCAATCAACTGGAAGCAGCAAAGTGTGGTGACTTCCCAGAAGAAGTAGAGCCACAACAGGTTGTTGGCCAATACAAGGCCGTTCATTGCCCCGAGGAACATCACTAACCAGAATAGGAAACGGGACTGCCGTGACCGTGCCAATTCTTTGTGGTCCTCGTGGTCCTTCATATAACGAATGGCGTAGATACAGATTAGCGAACCAATTATCGATATTATCAAAACCATTACCACAGAAAGCTGGTCGATCATAAAAGCAGGTGTAATTGTCTCCAGTGCCTTGCTTGCACCGGCACTAAATTCCCACCATGCCAGCGGAATAATCTGGGTCAATGCGAAAATAAGAACAAGCCAATTCTTAAGAGATAAACCAGCATAGATGTAGAATAGCAGTATCGCATAGTCAAGAACAGTAATAATTGTACCCCACACTTCGTTCGTCGGTGTGAACTCAGTGGGCAAACCCAGCTTCAAGAAGTAAATGGAGTTGACAATTAAGGCCACTGCAGTCAGGATTACGATGAGTCCGCGCGTCTGATAATGGCGGATCAGAAAGACAAGAATCCCGGCTATCAGTGGAAGCAGTATTGCTACCGCCAACATCCACTGGATGTCCATATATTTTCCCCCCTTAAAACATTAAACTACTTGGCAGTCACCTCTAATAAAATAATACTAACCCCCTAAATCACCTCCCAGAAAAACGCGTAGCCGACAGCTAGACAGCTGCCAACCGATAGCCCCCTTTTTAACCCCCCCCCCTTTTTTCAATATTATTACGCTCTCAATAGAAAGCGCTTTCTCCCCCCGTTGTAAAACAAAAATATTCTTTCATTAAATTCATATTCTTGATTAATGGCAAAATTCCTGCCTGTCCCTAAAATAATTTCGGAATGGCATTAGAGGTTTCTGGAACAAGCATGCCCAAATTTCATCCTCAGTCGGAGTTCAGCCTGCATCTCTACTTAAAATAGCTGTTCGGATACCGGAGGTCTGAATTTTAAACTCAGGTGACATAGGAGCTGAAATGGCTCCTGAGCTGGAGTCATATGGTGATCAGATCCTTGAGCTGTTCATAGCGGCGAGAGCCAATCCCTGACACCTTCTGAAGGTCGGCAACAGATCGAAACTGCCCGTGAGTTGTCCGGTAATCAATGATGCGCTGGGCTAAGACAGGACCGATCCCCGGCAGGGTATCCAGTTCCGCGGCAGAGGCTGTATTGATATTGATCTTTCCTCCGCTTTCAACAGCAGAAGCCGTTGACTCCACACCGCTTCCATCTGAAGAGGTTTGCACCTCACCCTCCCTGGGCACATATATCTTTTCTCCGTCTACAACCCTGCGAGCGAGATTGAGATGGTTCAAATCAGCCTCCGGCAATGGATCCGCTCTGCTGACAGCATCTTCTACCCGAGCGCCCTGGCCCAGCTGATAAACTCCCGGCTTGTTCACCGCCCCGGCAACATGTACACCCAGTGTCTCCATCTCCCTTGCTTCCTCAACCTGCTCAGTAACAGTTACCTCTGATTCAGGGCCAGGGGCTCGGAAAAGGGCATACTTATAGCCGCCGGCAAACAGCAGGGCAGCGGCAATAATGATCAGAAATACCTGTGCTTTCCTGTCCATCTCCCACATAACCGTCGCTCACCTGTCTTCCCGCAACAGCCGGGATATTTCATCCAGTGCACACCCATCCCCCTTTTCCCATTGCAGAAGAAGTCTCTTTAACACAGCACCTGGAATCTTCCCCCTGGACGTAAAATTCCCTGTACAACCATCACTGTGGACAACCCGATGACAGGGCACGAAAAGAGGAGTGGGGTTTACAGCCAGAGCCTGTCCCACCGCACGGGCGGCTCCCGGTTTCCCACACTCAACTGCAACCCATTTGTAGGAACGCACCTCATCCCGGGGAATGGAGCGCACAACGCGATATACCATTCGCTGCCATAGCGACAAATTCCTGCTATCAATTTCCACATTTACCAAGGGTGCGAAATTCCCAGAAAAATAAGCAAGCAGCGCTTCTGCTGCCTGCTTTAATACGGCATCATCATTTTTCTCTACATCTCGTTTATCTGCGGAGCGGCCATCTTTCAAAATAATTAGGTTTTTCTGAAACTCTTCGTGGATCCGGTGGCAGTGATCATGACCGTCTTCCCATGCAACCAGGTCTTCCTCTGCAAGCGGCCAGATACAAGCCATCACACCGGCTTCACCTGCAATAAGATAAGCCCATCCACAAGAAGTATTTACAGCACCTGTCACATATTTGTCAAGATTCTTTGCCTTCTTCATTTTACCTTTTCTGGCTTACTCTCCATGTTTATTTTTTCTCACCGTATTTTCCTTGTTCTTCTACACTTACATCTCGCTCTCCCGCACCCAGGTAAGCTGGCCCAGGCACTCCATTCCTCCGCTCTCACACCCAGGTAAAGAGCACAATTTAAACACTTTTGCAGTTTTCTCTACACTTTCGTCTTGCTCTCCCGCACCACCAAATTGACCAGCTTATCCGGAACACAGATCACCCGCGCCAACTCCTTGCCCTTAATCAGATCCTTGACACGTGGTTGGGCAAGCGCAACATTTTCCATCTCTTTGCCCTTTAATCCTACCGGAATCTTGACATGGTCCCTCACCTTACCGTTGATCTGTACAACAATGGTGATCTCATCTTCCCTGAGGGCGTCTTGATCCACTTCAGGCCAGTCCTGGTCGTGGACACTGCCCTCTCCACCCACCGCCTCCCAGAGTTCCTCAGCAAGATGGGGTGTAAAGGGCGCCAGGAGAGTGATCAATGTCTTCACACCCTCCCGAAGTACACCACTGTGCCATGGGAATTCCTTGCTTCCTTCTGTATAGTGATAGAGAGCATTGGTAAGCTCCATGATAGCACTCACTGCTGTATTGAAATTGAACCTGGTCTTGATGTCATCCCCCACACGCTTAATTGTCCTGTGGATGATGCGCCGCATATCCTTTTCCGCGGCACCCAGGAACTCGGTATCATACTGCGATTGAGCATCTTTGATCTCAGGTAATAGATGCTGAACCAATCGCCAGACGCGGTTAATAAATCGATAAGCTCCATCAACAGCCTCATCGCTCCATTCCAGGTCACGCTCCGGGGGAGCTGCAAAGAGGATAAAGAGCCGTGCGGTATCCGCGCCGTAGTTGCCGATGATCTCCTCTGGGCTGACGACATTCCCCTTGGATTTGGACATTTTGGCACCCTCTTTCAGGACCATGCCCTGTGTGAGCAGATTGGTAAAGGGCTCATCAACAGGAATCAGATCGTGATCATAGAGCACCTTGGTGATGAAACGGGAGTACAACAGGTGTAAAATTGCATGTTCCACACCACCGATATACTGGTCAACAGGCATCCAGTAGCGCACCTTTTCCGGGTCAAAGGCCCGCTCACTCTCCCTGGGGCTGCAGTAACGCAGAAAATACCAGGTGGAGCAGACAAAGGTATCGAGAGTATCTGTCTCCCGGCGGGCAGGGGCTCCACACTGGGGACAGGTGGTTTTGAGAAACTCCTCCGCTTTAAGCAAAGGGGATTCACCTGTAGGCTGAAAGGCCACATCCTCCGGAAGCAGCACCGGAAGATCCCCTTCAGGTACCGGGACAACACCACAGTGATCACAGTAGATGATCGGTATCGGTGCCCCCCAATAGCGCTGCCGGGAAACAAGCCAATCCCTCAATCGGTAATTGACCTTCTCTTCACCTAAGCCCTTCTCCTGAATATAATCGATGATCTTAAGCCGCGCCACTTCACTGTCCATACCATTGAACTCGCCGGAGTTGACCATGACACCGGGTTCAGGATAGGCCTCGGTCATGGTGGCGGCATCCAGGTTATCCCCGATGGGCTGGATGACCACCTTCACAGGCAGATCATACTTGCGGGCAAACTCCAGGTCACGCTGGTCATGGGCTGGAACCCCCATCACCGCTCCTGTGCCGTATTCCAGTAAAACGTAGTTGGCCACCCAGATGGGTACCTGTTCTCCACTTAATGGATTGGTGGCATAGGCTCCGGTAAAGATCCCTTCCTTTTCCGCTTCAGCAGATGTCCGCTCTATCTCACTCTGTTTCTTTACTCTGGCCACAAACTCCCGCACCTTACCGGCTTCTGCTTTATCCTGAATCAGTTCCTCCACCAGGGGATACTCAGGTGCCAGAACCATATAGGAAACACCGAAAATTGTATCCGGGCGTGTGGTAAAAACACTGATTTCTTTGCCATTCTCGGCGGTAAACTTCATCTCGGCACCCTGACTTTTCCCGATCCAGTTCTCCTGCATCAATTTAACCTTCTCCGGCCACCCGGTCAGTTTTTCCAGGTCTTCTAAAAGGCGGTCAGCATAGTCGGTGATGCGGAAGAACCACTGCTCCAGGTCCTTTTTAATGACCTCACTGTCACACCGCTCACAGCAGCCGGCTACCACCTGTTCATCAGCAAGCACTGTAGCACAGGAAGGACACCAGTTAACCGCCTGCCTCTTTTTGTAAGCCAGCCCATGATGATAAAGCTGGAGGAACAGCCACTGGGTCCAGCGGTAGTATCCAGGATGGCAAGTGGCCACATCCCGGGACCAGTCATAACTCAATCCCATCGCCTTCATCTGCTCTCGCATCTTGTCGATATTCGCCCATGTCCAAGCAGATGGGTGAATGTGGTGTTGAATAGCGGCGTTTTCAGCAGGGAGCCCAAAACCATCCCAGCCCATGGGATTGAGCACATTAAAGCCCAGCATCTTGTAAAACCGCGCTACCACATCCCCAATAGCGTAATTGCGCACATGCCCCATATGCAAATTACCGGAAGGGTAAGGAAACATCACCAAACAATAGTACTTTTCCTTCTCCGGATCCTCGATCACTCGAAAAGCGCCTCTCTCCTCCCAGCGCTGCTGCCACTTTTTCTCCACAACTCGAAAATTATATCTGGTTTCCAATTCACTCACCATCCATCTCTATATTGGGTGACAAGGGGACGGTTCTCCTGTCACCTTCCGCGGGTGACAAAAGGACGGTTCTCTGTCACCATCCTATTCCCACTTCCCACATCCCACATCCCACTTCCCACTTCCCACATCTCATTTGCCAATCACCAAAAAACTCCCGCCCCTAAATCTTAGGGACGGGAGTTATTCCCGTGGTACCACCCAATTTGGTAAATATATTGGTGGAGCTGGCGGGAATCGAACCCGCGGCCTCTTCCATGCCAAGGAAGCGCGCTCCCGAACTGCGCCACAGCCCCATCTATCTACCCACTTATTATGGCCTTTAACGCTGCCTGCGTTACCGGCTAATTCTCTTCACCGGTACTGCTCCCGGGCGAGTTCAACCTCCGACTCGGCCACCGGCTCGCACCCCGTTCAACCGGTTCTCTGAAGGCCTGCCGGAGTGGTTTACTAATCCCGTTCCTTGCATTTGCCGAACTCTATTATATGAAAAATCGCCGACCATGTCAACACGCAGTTTTTAAAAACCACCAAGGCAGCACCGGCAGATAATAAAACAGAGGCCGGAATCCGGACATGTTGCGAAACCAGCCGAAGCAGTTCTTACAAGCTTCTGGCCTCCAACCTCCGGCATTAGGCCTCCATTTTTCAGTTAGGTTAAAAAAGCAAAAAGCCGTAATTTCCGGCTTCACAACGTACTTGACATCATAAATGGATTGGAAAACTTGGCAAAAACGCCTGCTGCTGGACTACTTTGAATCAGATAGCCCCTCCTGCAGGGCTATCGCCTGCGCTTCATGCCGCTTCTTAACCCCCAGTTTGCGGAAAATGCTGCGCAGGTGGGATTTAACCGTAGACTCAGAGATGTAAAGGTCTGAGGCGATCTCCTGGTTGGTATGTCCCCTGCCAAGCAAGGACAGCACATCTAACTCCCTCCTGGTAAGAGAACTCAGAAGAAGGGAAGTCTCTGTGGTTCCACGCTTGCCGTTATATTCTTGGCCAAAGCGTGGGATACAAAGCACTCCGGCATCTACAATCAGTTCAACCGCATACACTATCTGTTTGGGCAGCAGGCGCACAGGTAAGCAGCCCTTTATACCGGAGCGAACTAATTCAAACATATCGTAATTGCTGGGGTCATGCAAGATAATTACAAGTTGGGAGAAGGGGCTTTTAACATTGATCCCGGAAATGACCGGTAATGGGTCATCTGTGTTCACTTCCAAGATAATTACATCGGGATAATTATTAGATGCTATCTCAATAATGTCGGTAGTAGGAAATGTACCCAAAACACGAAAGATACTGCTTTTCTTAAATGCTGCAGCCAGGCTCTCACGCCACTCCACGGAGTTGCTGCTGATCACGAGGCGATATTTCAGTTTGACTCCCTCCTTGAGTAACTTTCTTCTACAACATGGGAATATAAGCTGGCAAAAAAATTGTCATATCCTTCAACACGCTGACTAAATATTACTCAAGGATTAGTTCTTTATCAACCGGCAATTTTCCTCCCAAGTTTATGTCGTTATAATAATTTCTAGAAAATATATGGCACCTTATGACTATGTAATACGCTGCAACTCCGTCCCAGGAGGAAAGCACAAAACTGATTTTACCAATATTGTCCTGCCATCAGGCATAAATGTTTTGAGGCATCATTTTCGCGAGTGCTTTCGCCTTAAAAAAAACGCCAAACACCACCGCCACCGTACCCACAAGATAAAAGAAATAAACAGTCCCTCCTGTTCTCGGCAGCAATGCAGACTTTACTTTAGACACAGCCTGATCGCTGATCGATCCTACAACTTCCAATGCTTCGGCTGTCAGTGTAACCCCAAAGTCGTAAGAGTGGTTCTGGCATGCCCCTTGCAGCACATGATACTCAAGGGCACAGGGTAAAATATCACCTGGATACAGATTCTGTTCAGATCCTTCTGTCCAGCGAACCTCCAGTATTGCATCTTCCGGCGCAGTGGCGTTTTTTATCATTCTTCTATCCTCGTAGAGGTAATATACCTGCCCACTCTCCAGTGTAAATGTTTTTCCCTCCCATATGAATATCGCATTACCTACCTTTACAGCAATTTCCCCGAAATTCTTCACCCCAATGTCGACCTTATTATAATAAGAAGGATAGGCATTCTTTACATCTATTTTAATAGTATCAATTGCACCGTTTTTATTTGTATCCTGCAGATTCAGACTGGTTGCTCCGACATCCTTGCCCTCGGAGATAGGGCGGGCATTTTTTAGCCCGGGCTCACAGGTTAGGTCTGGCCCCCAATCTCCCTGGGAAACGGAATCACTAAATATCCCCCATTTGAATTTGCTGGTCTGGGAGGCAGAACCTGAATTGCGGTTCGGCCAGTTTGTAAAGCCAAAACTCATCAAAGAAAGAGCAATCAATAGACTTAACACAGCACAGGCAGATCTGTTCATTTTTTACCCCCCCCCTTTGCAGTAGCAAAACCCCTTAGCGGCAACCAGGCGTAAACTGGCTGGAAGCCTAATCATTGTTTTCAATCTCTAGCAGGCTGAACAGCTTCACCAGATGGAAAAACAGTCTCCATATCATTTTGCAGAGTAACAACCTCGAAATCCGTGATCGTGTATTGATAAAAAGTTAGCCCATCAAGGACATAACATCTTGGTTTCATCTCAGGAGCAGTTGCATCCTGAAAGATAAGCGGTTTGCCTGCCTCATCAGCCACCTTGATCAGATCATCAATCGAACCCAGTGGAACAAAAACCAAATCATCGGGAACCGAAAACTCCTTACCCGCTTTTACCAGGCGATCCCTGTACTGTCTCCAAATTAAGTCCGCCTCCCTTACCGGCACAGGCTCCTTCACTTCAGTCCACAGCAGAAGGATAGCCCCTAGTACAGTCAATATTCCTAAGAAGAGAACAGCTCTCATCCTCCTGTCCTGCAGCCTCGGGTTGGGAACCATTTCCGCTGCCCTCAAAGCACCGGAGTCCTCGGGAGATAAAGTGCCGCCAATCTTAAACTTCCCTGATGCCAGGGGAATCTCCATAGATGGAGTTAACTTCTCACTGGACTTCCCGGCCGTTGACTCAGCTACCACATTGATATCAGCCCGAACAACGACCCTGGGTTCTCTGGAACTTACCCCCAGTTGTTCATTGGCTTTTCTAAGGTACTCCTGGTAGGGCTCAAGGTTAAAGGAAAATGGCCTGCTGAAAGAAATTGTCTTGCCCTCTTCCTCCAATACAGTTTCAGGAACCAGGGGAAATTCTTTTCTCCACATCTCTGGAGCCTCAACAACAGCTACAACACCATAAATAACCTTCAGCTTCGCCGGTTGATCAGCTGTATAGCGATATGAAAAATCGGTATCAATCGATTCTACCAATTTGGAGTAGTAGACCTCATCCGAATCCAAATAAGTCTCACTGAGTATGGTATTTGGTTTGAGCTGCACCCTGTAATCCATCTTCCCCTGATGCTGGAAACTATAAATCGGAACATTTTTTTTGATCATCAGCGGTTCCCCGAAAACCCTGTAAATGTTGTAAACAGATAAAACCATCAATAGACCCACTATCGCCAAGAGAAAAAACCTTGTTTTCTTTCCCAAACCTATTTTACGCAGGTACATACCATATCCCATTCCTCTCCAATAAAATTCCCGGGGTTCATCTATTTCAACCTCCAACCTTCGGGTATCCGACTTCCGTTTTCAAGGCGGGCAACTTTTCCCAAAGGCTAACGTTCAGCCACCTAAAATCACTGGGACACCATGCGATTGCTTTATTGATTCGGGGCCTTCTACAGGGGTCTAACCGGAGATAATAAATTTCCTGATCGCTATGGAAGCCCACCCCACCCGGGGTATTTTCAGCACAACCTTTCCCATCACCTGTTCAGGCTTGACCGGTTGATCCGCTTCTTTGTTGTCATCCCCTTTGGTAATAAAAGCTTTAGAAGAACCATCCCCCTCTATGGTGATCACCCGGTGAACAATTGGAATCGGGGAGTCCTTGACTCTATACGAAATCACATCACCAACATCAAGAAGACTGGGGTTTTTTTGTGCAACAATGACGATGTCACCCACTTCAATCGATGGGCGCATGCTTCCGCTGTAGATAACCGCAGGCTTTACAGGGAATACCCCTAATGAGAACCAGATGGCAATTACCGCGGCCACACTGAAGGCTGCTGCGCTGACAATCCCCTGTTCACCTCTTTTTTTCCTGCGGCAGCAAGGAGCAAGTTGAAAAGAGAAATATTCCTGGATAATGCCCAGTGCTACCACAGGCACTGCCGTGCCAACGAGAGCCTTCATCGCCCAGTTGAGATCCGGAAGAACCGGGCTGAACCATTCAAAGGCTTGCAGTACCCCTCTGTAGGCGATGGCAGGGAGCGGGCCGCCCCACATAGCGAGAATCGATGCCAGCAGGTGCTCCAAAGACAGGGGAAGGCATGTGGAACCCAAAAAACTCGTCCAAGCTTCCAGTGTGCCCCCCACAGGGGGAATCTGCCCCAGGGGAAGATCGATCAGGGTGTAGAGCAAGGCTACCAACACCGGGAGCAAAACTGCGGGCTTACGCAGAACTCTGTTTACTAGCCACGCTCTGCTCAGCTCCATCCCTATAAGGCTGTGCCAACATAAATTAGATTGATGAGAACCCCTTTGATGGTAAAGGAATAGGGGCTTTTACCAAAACCATTAAAGAACCCGGCCACCACCATCAAATAGATTTGAAAAAAAGCAACACCCAGCGCAAATTTGATTAAGAAGGGACGCATTCGTGTTTTGCCAATACTATTTACAGACGGCAGGCGCAGGATAATAACGGCCAGCATCCCCCAGAAAGCCGGCCGAATAATATAAGCTATATAGAACGCATTAACAAAAGGCGATAAAACAAGATTTAAGAGCAACGGAACAGAGAGTACCGCTGCCAATAAAATCAACCAGTTCCACTGTGGTTTATGGTTCCAGTTCACATATCTCACCTTTTTTTGCTCATTAGCGAAATTTCTGCTGCTTCCACAGTTCTGCATACAGGCAGAGCAAAAGTCTGCCTGCATTCAGAATAAAATCGATATATCGTATTATCGCAACGGTCTAATATCGGCTTTCATTCCACTGGACAGCCTCTAGCTAAATGGAAAATTGGTAGGTACTATCCTGTCTCCTGGGCGTTGAGGTCTACAACACCGAAAAAACCGTTGTGTAGATCTGCTCCCCCCGCCAAGGTAAGGATGCATCATAAATTTTGGCATGGTGGGGGTCTCCCCCACCATGCCTACAATATCTCTCAACAAAAAATTTTACGCAGCAGGTCCGGGCCCAACCTCATTCCACTGGGAGAAAATGAGTTTGACTAAACCATAAAAATTAGCATCTTGCGGGGCAATTCGTTTATTACATCCGCAACCAATTGTTTCCTGAATATACAGATTTACCGATACATCAATATATCCATCTTTATGAAGCTGGATATACTTAAGAGCATTGGCAAGACCTTCCCAACTTGCGTTACTTGAATCTGACGCAATTGTCCTATCTTCCGCAGCCAGTCCATGGGATTCCGGATTAACCACATGGATCTCCCAGTCCGCCACTTTGATAAAGTTGCCCAATCCTTTAGGATCTTGACAAGCGAGAATTTTTAGTTCCTCCACCTTAACAGGCACAGTGCCCAAACCGTTAATTCGGAAGCTAAAACCCGGTTTGTACCACGGATAAGCGTTTTCGATGTTGACGACAAGCGTTGTGTTGCATTCTGTAGTAACTGTACAGCTGGCAACATCCTTGCCTTCCCAGTTATCACCTGGTGGATAATTGGGGTCGGCCCCCAAGTCAGTGGTTTCACCCGCCTCAATGTTGACTCCTACATTACCTGTTGCTACACTGCCTTCGAATTTCACATAGTCAGACCACTTGGCAAACCCAAAGCCCATCATGGCCAGGGCAAGCACTGCGACCAAACAAATTATCATGATCTTTTTGGATTTCATACGAACAAACCTCCTCATTATTATTGAGTCTTAAATTTCAAAATCAAATTTTAGCTGTCGTCGTTCTGGCACTCACCTCCGGTTGTCTTCTATTGTCCTGTGGGTACACCGAAAATCACAGCCACAAAGCAAACAATTTTTAGTAGCACAATAGCTGCTTTTTCCACCTATCGGTAACAATAGGCTATGCATTGACTTTAATTACCTTATCACGCTTCCCTTCTCAACTGCTATTGACCAAAAGGGGGAAAATGGGATAAGCAATAATAGCAATAAATAGCATTATTTGTACTACTTACTAATCACTTCTGCTGTAGATGTCCTGAGAACAACGGGAAATAACACTTTCCAATATTTAACCTATCCCCCGGCAGGACATAAATTGGGTAACCAACAGGTCAACTTCAAGCAACTCCGTACTAATCCAAGGAGCAAAAGTTGAAAGGCCTGGACTAATAAACCAGGCCTTTCTTAAATGAACAGGTTCTATTTTTACTGACCGGAAAACAGAGGGTGTTTAAATCATGGGTATATCTCTTCTATCACCCCAGGTGAGATAATTGTAAGGCCAGCGCCTGTGCTTCATTGCGATTGCGCACCTCCAGTTTGCGGAAGATGCTGCGCAGATGGGATTTGACCGTAGATTTTGAGATGAAAAGGGTAGATGCAATCTCCTCATTGGAATGCCCCTTGCTGAGTGAGGCGAGCACCTCCTGCTCCCTTCTTGTCAGGGTCTCTTGAAAGGGAGGAGCAACTGAAGAGTTATTGCTGCCATTGTACTCCGGGCCAAAACGCGGGAGACAGAGCACTCCGGCATCGACGATAAGTTCAACCGCATGTACTATCTGTTTGGGCAGCAAGCGTACAGGTAAGCAACCCTTGATACCGAAGCGAACTAATTCAAGCATATTATAGTTGCTGGGGTTGCGCAGGACAATCACGAGTCGTGAAAAGGGGCTCTTATCTTTGATCTTGGAAATGACCGGCAGGGTGTCATCTGAATTGACTTCACAGAGAACAACATCCGGGTAGTGATCAGATGCGGTCTTAATGATATCGGATGTAGGGAAGGCACCCAAAACATGAAAGAGATCACTGCTCTTAAACGCTGCAGCCAGGCACTCGCGCCACTCCATGAAATTACTGCTGATCACAAGGCTATACTCCATCATTTATCCTCCTTGAGTACTCTTTTCCTTACGTTGCTCATACCTTCTGGTATGTTAATTTACTCAAGGATTACTTCTTTATCTTCCTGCCTGATCCCTTTCCATTTACATGATATTTTTACATTATAATACATTAATATATTACAGATTTCGACTTTGCCATCCGATTATTTTTTATGAATTAACCAATATTGCCCTACCATCACCCCATAAATGTTCAATATCATAAAATTTTCGAGCTTCTTCACTAAAAATGTGAATAACAACATCACCGTTATCCAACAAAATCCATCCTGATTCGGGGCTGCCCTCTCTGCGGTAAGATCCATCACTGGATTTCTTAAGCTCATCCTCGACTTCCCGAACAATTGCCGCAAGTTGAGCAGTACTACGCCCGCTGCAGATCACAAAATAATCTGCTACCGGAAAGATTCCTTTCAAATCGAGAACCACAATATCAAGCGCCTTTTTCCTGGCGGCTGCTTGTGCAGCACTGATGGCCCTTTCTTGGCCGTAATCCAATCTTTAAATTCCCTCCTCTCGGTTACCATAAGAATAAAAATTCCACGCCTCAATCGTCTGGGGGTGGATAATCCATCGCCTTTCCAAACAGTAACCAATGGTAGAAGCAATGCATTCCAGCAGTGCCTCATTAAGATTTTCCCTGGCAGTGTTTCGCAGGTATCCTATTGCTGAGAAGTCTCTCCCCTCAGCTATCAGATCAGCTATATAGATCACCTGAGCCAGCTTACCCATAGCTGGGCCTGCAAGTGTGTGCAGAGCAACAGCCTCCAGCACCTGTGCATCATTGATGCCCAGTTCATCCTCAATCAGTATAGCTCCCACAGGCCCGTGCAGCAAAACAGGAAGCTGCTCCTCAATTTTACAGGTGATCAGCTTCCTCGCCCGCCCAATGCGCAACAGATCATCAGCAGGCAGATCCCGCGCATAGTCATGGAGCAGACCTGCCAGTTCCGCCTTTCCCCGATCCAGACCATGAAGATCAGCCAGTTCACCTGCACAGGTACTGACAGCACAAACATGGTCATACCTGCTCTCTGTTAAATTACCTCTTAATATTGATTCATATTCTTGCATCTTTGACCCAGTTCCAGCCGTTCTTCCAAAACCCCCTTAACCTATACCTTTTGCATACTATTCTCAAAGAACAGAGCAAGTTCTTATCTGCACTCGAAAATAGCTATCGGCTCCCAGCCTATTCACCAACCCGCGGGCGCGGGTTTTATATCAGAAGAATAAAGCCCCTGCTGTTTAATATAGTCCTCAACCGCCTCAGGAACCAGGTATTTGATCGACTTACCCTCCTGAATACGCCTGCGGATACCTGAGGATGATATATCCATCTGAGGCATTTGCAGGAACCCCACTACATTATGATAATACTTCCCAAAAACCTCTTTTACAATTCGCAGATCATATCCAGGACGTGCGGCAGCAATAAACTTACACAGGGAAAACAGCTCTTCCGGCTCTCGCCAACCGAAGACATCCAGAATAGTGTCAACACCTGTTATAAAATAAAGTTCAGTCTCTTCACCATAAATTTGGCGCAGCTGGCGCATTGTATCAACTGTATAGGTAACTCCGCCGCGCTCATACTCGAGGCGGCTGGCCTTAAAATAAGGGTTTCCCAATATAGCAAGCACAACCATCAGGTGCCTGTGCCAGAAGTCTGTTATTATATCTGGTTCCTTATGGGGTGGAATACCTGTTGGCACAAAAATGACCTGCTCTAAGGAATATTTCTCCCTTGCTATCTCAGCCGCCACCAGGTGTCCGTAATGAATGGGGTCAAATGTGCCGCCCAGTATCCCAATCCGCTGCTCCTTCATGAGTGCGTTCCTACCCCTCTTTATTAAAACTATTTATGACCTGACGTGTCCATCCCCGAGAATAATAAACTTACTGGATGTAAGCTCCTCTATGCCCATTGGCCCCCGTGCATGCAGCTTCTGGGTGCTGATCCCGATCTCTGCCCCAAAACCAAACTGGTGCCCATCTGTAAAGCGAGTTGAGGCATTGACAAAAACAGCAGCAGCGTCAACCCTTTGTACAAAGAGAGAGGCCTTCTGATAGCTGTTTGTAATGATGGCTTCTGAGTGTTTAGTACCGTAGCTGTTGATATGTGTGATCGCTTCTTCTAAATCCTCGACCACCTTTACTGCCAAAATCAAACCTAAGTATTCGGTTCCCCAATCATCTTCTGATGCCGGCAGGCAGTGGATAATCTCCTGGGTTTTGTTGCATCCTCGCAGCTCCACTCCCTTTTCAATAAATACAGCTGCCATTTGAGGCAAGAATTCCTGTGCCACCCTGTGATTAACCAGAAGAGTCTCCATGGCATTGCACACACCAGGGCGCTGCATTTTAGCGTTCACAACTATCTTGAGGGCTGCATCAAGATCAGCATCTTCTTCAATATAGGTGTGGCAGTTGCCGATACCCGTCTGCAGTACAGGTACTGTAGCATTGGTGATCACTGCCTTGATCAGGCCTGTCCCTCCCCGCGGAATCAAGACATCGATATACTCGTTCATGGTCATCATCATGTTGGCTGCCTCCCGATCCGTTGTCGGAACAAGCTGTATTGCTCCTTCAGGGATCCCGGAACTTGTAGCCGCGGCACTGATCACATTAGCCAAAGCCTTGTTGGAATGAAAGGCCTCAGAACCACCCCTCATCACCACTGCATTTCCCGCCTTGAGGCAGAGCCCTGCAGCATCCACAGTAACATTGGGACGCGCCTCATAGATAATCCCGATCACACCCAAGGGCACTCTCATCTTCCCCACCCGCAAGCCGTTCGGCCTTGTGCGCATGTTGGTTACTTCACCAACCGGGTCAGGAAGACCAATAAGCTCCCGCAGTCCCTCAGCCATCCCTTTGATGCGCTCCGGAGTCAGCAGCAAACGGTCCAGCAGAGCGTCACTCAGTCCCTTTGCCCTACCGGCATCCATATCCTGCCGGTTGGCATCGATAATCATCTCGACCCTCTCTTCCAGTGCCCTGGCCATTGCCTGGAGAGCCTGGTTCTTGACCTCAGTAGAAACCCCTGCAAGTATATATGAGGCTTTTTTTGCTGACTCTCCGATCTCCCTCATCTGGTTTTCCAGCATATATTGCTAGACCTCCTCTCTAGTACCGTTATCTAACACAATCGTAAGGTTATCCCTGTGCACCACTTCATCATAGTCATGATAACCCAATATTTCTTTGATCTTCCGGCTGTTCTGTCCCTTGATCAACTGCAGCGCCTGAGCATTATAATTACTGATACCCCTGGCGATCTCCTGCCCCGCAGGGTCAACAATACTGACAACATTACCGGTGGTAAAGGATCCCTCGACACTGACAATACCGCTGGGCAGCAAACTTTTCCCCTTTTTTAAGAGTGCTCCGGCAGCCCCGGCATCCACAACCAATGTCCCCTGTACCGGAGAACCAAAGGCAATCCAGAGCTTGCGTGCCTTCATCCTGTCTTCCCGGGGAACAAAAAGGCTTCCTGTCTGCTCACCCTTTAAAACTGCCTGTAGTGTTCCTTTTCTCATCCCGCTGGCAATAACCAGGGGTATCCCCGCCTGCATGGAGACCTTTGCTGCCGTGATCTTTGTTTCCATCCCACCTGTAGCCAATGCGGAACCACACCCACCGGCAGCAGCCTCGATCTCCGGTGTAATTTCATAAATTTCCGGGATCAATTCAGCATCCTTGTTTTTATGTGGATCAGCTGTATAATAGCCATCAAGATCAGTGAGCAGAATCAACAGATCGGCATCTACCAGGCAAGCCACCAGGGCCGCTAAGGTATCATTATCCCCGAAGCGGATCTCTTCCACTGCCACTGTATCATTCTCATTGACGATAGGGATAACCCGAAAGCCCAGGAGTGACTGCAGGGTATGGCGTGCATTCAAGTAGCGCTCACGATCCGTAATATCCTCTCTGGTCAGGAGCACCTGGGCGACAACTACCCGATGGGGAGTAAAAAATGTTTCATAGTGCTGCATGAGGATTCCCTGACCCACAGCAGCTGCTGCCTGCTTTTCCGGAATCGTCCTGGGCTTGCGCGAAAGCCCCAATCTTCCCACCCCGGCACCGATCGCCCCAGAGCTGACAAGTATGATATCCCTGCCCTCTTCCCAGAGGGCTGCCAAATCCTGCACCAGACTTTCTACGCGCCGCAGGTCGAGCTGACCCCTGCTCCCGCAGATAATCTTCGTCCCAACCTTCACAACAATCCGGCGTGCCTCTTTCACTTTTGCTCGTTCACAACCGCACATCAACAATTCTCCATTCTCCCCCAAGACGTGAGACGCGGGGACGGTTCTCGCGTCCCGCGTTGGATCAAGGGGATGGTTCTCCTGATCCATTTTCCGGGAGTCACGAAAACGAAACATTACATCACTTTGCCGCGCTTGCCCATCTTATTTCCAACGACCAACGGCTACCCTGATAACAGAAGTCGGAAGCCGAATATCGGAGGTCGGATGTGTTCAGGAGTTGCTTCGAATCAGTAGTTCGATTACCAGGCAATAGACAATCTGTTTTGTCCATCTCTTAACCGTATTTCCTTTTCCACAACCAACGGCCAACCACCAACCACTAATCTGGTAGTTCTATCTTCGGCTCCTTCCCCCTCCTGTAGAGAACCACATTCCGGCCGATCACCTGTATAAGCTCTGATTGTGTCCGCTCACTCAATATGGAAGCAGCCTCACTGGCCTCAAGCGGACAGTTGGGCAGTACCCGCACCTTGGTCAATTCCCGTGCTGTCAAGGCATCATCCAGCTGGGTTATTACATTATCGCTGATCCCTGACTTGCCCACCTGAAGAAGGGGAGTCATCTTGGCAGCCAAGCTCCGTAAATACCTTTTCTGTTTTCCTGTCAGCAATTCCTGCACCCTCACCTTCACATCTCAAATGTTTATCTATCTCTATTCCTGCCACTCAAATTCGAAATCATCGATCCTGACGGTGTCTCCGACTTTTATTCCACCTGAGCGCAGGGCATTCTCGATCCCGATCACACGCATCATATGCTGAAAATAGCTGAGCGCATCCGGGATGTTCAGATCCAGCCGGTTCACCAACCGCTCAATGCCTTTTCCTGTAATCAGAAAGACACCGTCTTTGAGTAGGGTAATGTCAAAGTCCTTCTCCTGTAAGCGGTCAGCAGTGACTACCCGCATATCCTCCGCTGGCTCTGTCTCTTCTTCTACCACTTCCTCTTCCAGTTTACCGGAGATGGCATAGAGCAGTGTCTGTACCCCGGACCCGGTTACTGCAGAAATTGGGTAGATCTCCAGTTCCGGAAACTTCTGCTGCAGAGAAGAGAGGTTACCTACGGCTTCCGGGAGATCCATCTTGTTGGCAGCCACCACCAGGGGCCTCCCCGCCAGTTCTTCTTTATAAAGCTTCAATTCCCGAAGGATAATCTCCACATCCTCTATGGGATTCCGCCCCTCGGTACCGGCGGTGTCGACAACGAGCAGAAGCAACCTGGTACGCTCTACATGGCGCAGGAAACGGTGTCCCAGCCCGGCACCTGTATGAGCCCCTTCTATTATCCCAGGGAGATCCGCCGCCACAAAGCTCCTGTCGCCTACCTGCACAACACCTAATTCCGGATTCAGAGTAGTAAAAGGATAGCCGGCTATTTTCGGACGCGCCGCTGAGATGCGGCTGAGAAGGCTGGATTTACCTGCATTGGGGAAACCGATGAAACCAACATCTGCCAGGAGTTTCAGCTCTAATTCCAGCATGCATTCATCCCCGGGGTCCCCCCGTTCCGCAAAGCGCGGCGCCTGCAGCTTCGGTGTGGTAAAGCGGGCGTTGCCACGCCCTCCCTTTCCACCCCGGGCGACGATGATCTGCTGCCCATGTCTTTTGAGATCGACAGAAAATCTGCCTTCAGTATCACGGACAACAGTCCCCAGAGGAACCCGCACAATCAGATCCGCCCCGTTTTTGCCATGCTGATTCTTCCCGCGGCCGTGTTCTCCCCGCTCTGCTTTATAGTGTTTGCGGTAGCGGAAATCGATCAGGGTGTGCAGGTTGCGGTCAGCGGTAAACACCACATTACCACCCATTCCGCCGTCTCCACCGCTGGGGCCGCCATGAGGAACATACTTCTCACGGCGGAAGGCAACACAGCCGTTCCCCCCATCCCCTGCTTTTACATAAATTTTTGCGTAATCAATGAACATTCTTTAACCTCACAAGCCCGCTATAATACGGGTAATAACAAATTCCCCTGGTCCGAAGGCCAGGGGAGCTCTTACTGCTTATCGATATTAGACGCTTTCAGCATAAATACTGACCTGCTTCTTGTTTTTACCCCTTGCCTCAAACTTGACATAGCCATCGGTAAGAGCAAACAGGGTGTCATCTTTGCCGCGGCCTACATTCCAACCAGGGTGAAACTTGGTTCCCCGCTGGCGGATGATAATGTTCCCGGCTGTGACATACTGTCCGTCACCCCTCTTCACACCCAGTCGCTTGGACTCGCTGTCCCGCCCGTTGCGGGAACTGCCTACACCCTTTTTGGTTGCAAACAGCTGTAGATCAAACTTATAAGTTATCATTTTTGCGGTACCTCCTCACTTCAAGATATTTTCCGTAGCCTCCGGAGATTCCCTGCATTCCCAGCTCCATGGTTTCCAGGATCACCCGGGCGGTTCTTGTATCCTCTGCTGTTAAATCATCAGGCAGTATCAATTTCACGAACACATCATTCAAACTTTTGGTACAGCCCTCTATCAAAGGTGCCCTGGAAAGAAAGCGTTCTAAACCTGCTGCCGCTGTTTGGACAAGAGCCGAAACACCGGCACAGACTATATCTTCACCTGCCGCTTTATATCCCGCATGCCCCCTGACCAGGAAACCTCGCAGTTCACCATTTTCATTTTCAAAAAATGTGGCACTAATCATCCTTGTAAAGCTCTATCACTCCGCTGCAGCCACAGGTTCATCCTGCTGTCCCAGGGAGATCTCCTCTACCATTAATTCTGTAAATAGCTGCCGGTGACCTTTCCGGCGGCGGTAGTTCTTTTTGGGCTTATACTTGAAAACAAGTATTTTTTTGGCCTTCCCCTGTCTGAGAACCCGGGCTGTCACCTGTGCCCCAGATACATAGGGGGCTCCTACCTGAAACTCCCCATCGCTGTTTACCGCCAGAACCTTGTCCAGCACAACCTGATCTCCCTCAGCGACTTCGATCTTTTCTACTCGCAGTACTGTCCCTTTGCGGACATTATACTGTTTACCACCGGTTTCTACAATTGCAAACACAATATTTCCTCCTTCGCCGGAACCCAGGGTGGCATCCTTAAAGTGCACTTTATCAACCCTTCCCGAGCGTTTTTTTATGAAACAGTCACAACGGAATTTTAGCACCTCAACCCCTTGATGTCAAGCTAATTGGTGGTTTCTTCCCGCCTCCCACCTCTCATCTTTCACCTCTCAATTATACGTGCTCTTGCGCAGGTGCGGTATACCTTATCGATTTTGATCGCCACCTTCTGGCCGATGCAGTCGCTGCCATCCTCAATATCGATAATATAGCCCTGAATGCGGGCGATCCCGTCTTTTGGGTTTGTGGCATGCGCCTCTTCCACCTCCACCTCCAGGATCTCCCCGGCCTTGACAGGTGCTGACAGGGCAGCAATCTCTTCCCTGCTATGGAGGGCCTTTACCTGCACATCCTCCAGGTGAGAGGAGTCACTCCCCTTGATAACGATCTTCTTGCCGATCTCATCCTCCAGTTCCCGCAGATGACCTGCCCCCTCCACCGATGAGGAAGGCAGCCACAGTGGGATGCATCTCCACTCAGAATTCCCTCCTGTTCATCCCGCTCCCTGTTCAGCCAGGAACCTGATCTCCTGGCAGGCCTGCATGTCTCACTGTTCTTCAGA
>NZ_CDRZ01000080.1 GCF_000946815.1 Syntrophaceticus schinkii
AGCTCGGTAAGGCTTAGTTTCGGAAACATGCGTATTATTTCCTTAACATCTTGCAGTTCCTCGTTCGGTGAAATAATCTGCCGCTTACCAAGACTTGGTTGTCGTATTGTTTTGTCATAGTGCAGGCCCCCTTTGATAATAACCCACACTATTGTCTCATAATTAATTACCGCTGTCCAGTTCCTTTTTCGATAAAATATTTCTTCTAGTCTCTGGAAACCCTTGTCGGGCATAGTAGTTAGAGGCTATGCGTCAGTTCTGTATTAATCTAAGCGATGACACCATCAAGACGCTTTATTTATCTAACCCATCAACTGCTCCACCCATGGGGGCTGTTTGAAACGATTATCGTAGATCAATAGCGGGTGTTTCTTGGCAGCAGCCTTTAGTCTCTTTTGGCTCAGCTGTCCAAGCAGGTGTTGGCCTTCAGTTGAATTCATCCGCTGCACCTGTTCTAATTCCTTATTAGAAAGGAGGGGTTCACTCGCTGTAATCATAATGATGTTATAAAGTCGATCATCTTCAAGGTGCCGAAGACGCGCTCTCGCTACACCACACATTCCCCCATGCCGATCTGGCTTGCTGGCGAAAGACTCATACTCAATTTTTCTTTTCTCCTTCACCTCATCCCAATCCAAAACAACCCCCCGCTCTCTTGCAGCCATGGCATTCAAGGCCTTAAAGGTAAACTCATTGAAGGCAAACTGCAAATCCTCTGTAGACAACGGACGGAGCTCCTCTAACGTTTTGATCCGGCAAATCAACATCTCCTGTGCCAACACATTAATGTCACCGCAGGAAATAGCAAAATCACCAATCCCTGCAACCGCTTTTTGTCCTTCAGGTGAGGCTTTAAAGGCATACGCTTTTTCCATCGATTCTTCAGCCGCATGGGATAATCGGATCTCCCTCTCCCTTTCCATCATGCGCCATGCTAGAAAGGCCACCAACAACAATGCCACGCCTATCCCCAAAAAGAGGAACCACTTTTTTTTTGTAGCGTTTCATCATCTTTATTCCTTTCCGCGCCAATAGTATCCTCTGACCACAACCATCAGAGCAGCCAATAGGTAAACCAGTAATAAAATCAGTAAAAGAGAAAACGACAACAGATAGGGTGTCATATCACCATTTTCAAGGGTTTTCGTATAGGGAGGGGTAGTCACCCATGTAATCCAGTTAGGAGCATTTTCCATCCAGCTGAATCGATCATAAACAGATGCAAGCAGCGATTGGCACGTGCTCCAAGGCGTCACTTTCGCCATAAAAAGCTGCCATCCACTTTGACCATTCTCCAGGAGTTCTCTCTCGGCCATCACCCACAGAGTGCTCGCTGCCATACTTGTGGGCATAGAACGAGTCATGACAGTGATCGCCGCGGCGAAAAATGTCCACAGGAATGCCATTGCAATGTAAAGAAAAAGATTTCGCCATAAAGTCAGGTGCAAAAAAGAACGTAATTCGCGACCGGGTACCTCCGGCAAAAATACCGTCATCAGTACAGCACCGGCAACAACGAAGATGATTGTTCCTGCCGTATAGAGCATGAGCGCCAAAACTTTTCCCCATGTGATATGTCTGAACTTCACACGAAGGATAGCTGACTGTTTAATGGCTCCGCAGCTTAAATCATCTCCAAACCAGACAGCCCCAACATATAAGAACAATACAATCCCCAAACCGGCAAGAAGACCTGCACCACTTGCGGTAGGTAGATTCCCCCATTTAAACCAATAGAGTAATGTCGACAAGTCTTCGCCCAATCCCGGAGGCGGCAGTGATCCCGGATAACCGACCCAAGACCTGGTATGCAAGGTGATGGCGAAGTGATACGCCCGCAGGATAGGCAAAATGACAAAAAGCAGCGCGGTAAGGGGAACGATGTAAAAGAACATCCTGTGCCGAACCCGCATATACTCCGCCTTTATAATACGAAGAACATCTTGAAACACGCGCTCCACCCCCAATCCCTTCAGTCTCTTGTTCGTAAATAATACCCAATGGCAATACCTCCGAATCCTACCAATGTATAGAGAGAATTTCATAATTCAAAAATCAAAGTTTAAACAAAAATTAACAACTGGACCACCGCTTTTGATTAACAAATAACGACAGCGCATGGAGCATTACTGGTAAATAATAACTACTAGTTACAAAAAGGCAGACACCACCCCCTTGGTAATTAAAGTGCTTTCTTGATTAGAATTAAGCTGCTTTTTGTTCTCTTTCAGCTGTATTGACGGCTGTTACCGTAGCTATCAGCGCTATTGCACAAAGGTAGGCGTGAGTTTCTACCTTTTTAGTACCCTGAACTGTAATGCTTTCTAAACCTAGATGCTTCTTTTGTCTGCCGAAATAGCGCTCAACGCTTGTTCTTTCATCATATAGCTTTTGCCAGTTCTTAGTCCCCCTGTGGGGGCTACAGAACAGCCTTGAGTCATCTTCAATTTTAGTTTTTATCACCATTCCATAGTTGGAGCTTGAACACCAGTCGGTACCAAAGGGGCATTCAGCTTTATCAAGTACGTGGGGACAACGAAACTTGTTAACTCCGTTATCGCTGCCCCAGTAAACCATCCGAAACCCTGCGGAACAAATAGGTGTCCCATCAAAATCAAAGCCAGCTCTAGGTTGCCTGGTCCCTCTAAGAATTAAGAGCCTACTGATTGCC
>NZ_CDRZ01000081.1 GCF_000946815.1 Syntrophaceticus schinkii
TCATTCTGCTGTATCAGATCATCCCTCCGCACAGCACCGATAAAGCCCCTGGCCGGCGGAGCATCAATCCGCATCTTTAAATCCGACAGAGGACAGCGGCTCTTTGCTGTGGATACCTCTTCCCTTTTGGCCTCAACAATGCGCTCTAAAATCATCAAAACCCTCCTGTTATCGGAATTACTGCCTCTATAGGTGAAGCAGAGATAGGGTTACTGCTAGATTATCTGCCACTGCTGTCCCTGTTAATTGAATGAACCCCCTCATACAAAGAGAACTGCCCTTGGATCCTGCCGTGATCCGTGTTCCCGCACCTGAATCACGAAAACCAACCCTGAATCAACCTTTAATCCAGCTGTTTCATTAGATCAAATAGATCACTTGATCCGTCCCCCTGATCTAACTGATCTCCAGGAACTTGCTGATATTCGGTGTTCCCGCACCTAGATCGCAAGAACCAACCCTGAATCAACCCTTAATCCAGCTGTTCCCTTAGATCAATAGATCACTAGATCCGTCCCCCTGATCCCCTGATCCACCCAGTTTCGGCTCAGGCGCAGCTCTTCGTAAAGGCAACCAGATCTTCCAGCTTCCGCAGAGCCGCCCCGGAGTCGATGACCTGTGCCGCCAACTCCACACCCTCACGCAGGGATTCCACCTTTCCCCCCACAAAGAGGGCAGCAGCGGCATTCATCAAAACCACATCACGGCAGGGGCCGGGTTTCCCGCTCAAGACATCTCTTGTCATCCGCGCATTATCCTCAGCATTTCCACCACAAATATCAGCCAGTTTCCCCCGCTTCAGCCCGATATCCTCCGGTGAGAGATAGTAGGTTCTGATCTCACCCCCCATCAACTCACTGACCCTGGTCTCCCCGGTATGGGAAATCTCATCCAGGCCATCCCCATGCACCACCATCGCCCTTTCCACCCCCAAACTGCGCAGCACCCTGGCCATCACACCGGTCAGATGGGGGTGATAAACACCCACCAGCTGAACCTTTGCATCAGCGGGGTTAGTCAATGGCCCCAAGAGGTTGAAAACAGTGCGAATACCGATCTCCCGCCGAGGGCCGACCGCATGCTTCATCGCCTCATGAAAACCGGTGCGAAAGAAAACAGATGACCGTTTCCTCCAACGCAGCGCTCCACTGAGCGGTG
>NZ_CDRZ01000082.1 GCF_000946815.1 Syntrophaceticus schinkii
AAGCCTTTTATTTTTAGGGCCTTTTAAAAGCTTTGAATTTCAAATTTGAGTTTTTAGTTAAATGAAATAACTCTCGGGTGATAAGATACATATTGCACATGTGACAGCAGGGCTTATCTGATTCGGAATAACAGAATAATACAATTGACCAACGACGATACAGTGGCTGCGGACTGGTGAAAAAGGGTTAGAACAGGCCAAGAGCCATCCAGAGCGCAATAAGCTTACTCAGGACTTGGGAGGGCGAAATCAACCTGTTGTGGGCGTGACTGCTTGTTTCCTACAACCCGGCGATGTTCTAGTGCTTTGCAGCAACGGCTTGTATGATTTTGTATCAGACCAGGAAATAAAAGACACCGTGATTTCCATAAATAAACCGCAAAAAGCAGTCAGTTCCCTGATAAATATGGCCAATAACAGGGGGGGCTATGACAACATAACTGTTATGGTCATCAAAGTATTGTGACACATGGGGACAGTGACTCGCGTTTCGCTCGCGTCTAACAACACTACGGAAAGGCAAGGGCAGCGGCATTGACAACATAAGACGCGGGGTTCTTGCGTCACCTCTATTTACGGGGACACAGTGTGACGCGGGCAGGGCAGTTCTTTTGTCACAGGGGCGTGGCGCAGGGCGGTTCTTTTGTTACAGTAACGCCTACCTTATAATCGGCTGAAAGCACTCCAGCCTGACCCGGTACTAACGCATCAAAAATAACCACATATGTGCTCGCTAAGAACCGAGATGGGCAATTGATGCGATAAAAATTTTGGCCCAATCGCTCAAACGCCTTATGCAGCGCCATGTTTGTGACGCATGCGTCCTTCCTGAGTCTGACCCCGGTCCTGCTCTGCTGTCCACATAGGGTCCACAATGCAGAGGAATGAAAGCTCCCCATCACCGGTGTTTTCCAGGTACTGCACTGCCCCGGGGGGCACATACACTGCTCTGCCGGGCTTTACATTGACAATTTCTTTGTCAACGTGAAGGACGCCTTCTCCCTCCAAAATGT
>NZ_CDRZ01000083.1 GCF_000946815.1 Syntrophaceticus schinkii
AAGTATATTTTTTGTCAATGGAGCGTGAAACGTGACGCGAGGACGGTCCTTTTGTCACGCTTCTGTTGTTCTGATACTGTTGAATGCCACCTTTTCCCCGGGGTCCAGGTGTTCCTTTGCTGTTTAAATATTTTGCAAGTTTTTGCTGTCCCCAACCATCTATATACTTCTCTATGATAAAATGAAGTGTAGGATAAGCATCCGGATTTTCACATAATACTGCCTATCCTCACTTAATATATAGCCATAAGCCGGATTTGGAGAATTACCTTTCCACTCTTTGGCTTTCATCATCTGGGTCAGTTTTACCAATCCAGCAGTTTGCTCCTCTCTTTTTGCGCCAGGGCAGCATAAAATATCAATAAAAACTCATCATCATCTGTACGGCTGTCATAGCTCTCTTTGATGGATATAAAAAAGTCGCCGTAGCTGGCTATTTCTCTTTTAAGCTCCAGTATATCCATCACATCCAGGCTTGCCCTGGAGATCTCCTTGGCAACCACACCTTTGGAGTTGATACTCGTATATACTCCCCTATGTCTATAAACTCCTGGGATATTGTTTCTTTTGGATCATGCAGCACAGTAAGTCTACGTCCAGAAATATGAGCAGGAATCAGTTCGTCGGTCAAACCGAGGCTTCGCCTATAGGAAGACGATAATTAATAGAAAAGTATGCGAAATACCTTATATCTCACTGTTCCCTCAAAGTCTTTCGGCGTTACAATAATCTTTTCATTGCCCCCTCTCGAAAAAAAGAAACTATCCTTTATACTGTCTCCCGCTGTTAAATCCTCTTTTAAAGCTATTGAACCATCGTTATTGACAACCTCTACCAATACCGAGCCTGTTACCTGATGATCATCCTGTACACTCAGCTCCAAATTAACCCTTTTATTTCTATTGCTATCATTTTTAATCTCAACAGTTTTGTTGTGCTCTTCGTCAAAAGATAAAACTCCGCTTTCTGAAGAGACACTCGCAGATACCACTGCCACCAATACCACTCCAATCAAAAGTAAGGCAAAAAGAAAATTAGTTTTTATTTTTTTTCATATCAGCACTCCCTTCTTTCTTCTATAAAAAATCCATCAATTAGGCATATCAGACACTATCTTACCATCCTCCAACATTATGATTCGACGGCAATATTCCGCGACATCCTGGCTGTGGGTTACGATAATAACGGTTTTCCCCTCCAAGTTTAATTTAGTGAATATATCCATTATCACCCTTCCTGTTTTTTGATCCAGTGCCCCTGTCGGTTCATCCGCCAGTATTATTTCCGGTCTATTGACCAGTGCCCGAGCAATAGCCACTCTTTGAGATTGCCCTCCTGACAGTTCACTGGGAAGTTTATTCTTTTTATCTTCAATACCCAATCTACAAATCATTTCCTCAATTCGTTTCTTCTTTTCCCGCCTACTGATTCGAGTATAATCTAAAGGCACTTTCACATTTTGATACGTGTTATAGTCATCAATCAAAGCAAACTGCTGGACGACAAAGCCAAAACAGCTATTT
>NZ_CDRZ01000084.1 GCF_000946815.1 Syntrophaceticus schinkii
ACTAGAGGTTTTTCTCGCCATGTGTGGGATCAGCCACTTCGGTACTTATTTTTCCCTCGCTCTCGCTTCTCGGGATTTGTGACCTGACGGGTTTGCCTATCAGGTCTCCCTACCAGCTTGGACGGGCTCTACCAACGGCCCGCTGTGCCTACCCTCCTGTGTCACCCCATCGCTATTAACGGCTTACCGGTGGTATCGGAATTTCCACCGATTGTCCATCGCCTACGCTTTTCAGCCTCGGCTTAGGTCCCGACTTACCCTGGGCGGACGAGCCTTCCCCAGGAAACCTCGGGCTTCCGGCGGGCAGGATTCTCACCTGCCTTCTCGCTACTCATACCGGCATTCTCACTTCCAGCCGCTCCAGCATACCTTTCGGTACACCTTCTGTGCTGCTGGAACGCTCCCCTACCAGTTTAGTGGTTGGTCGTTGGTAATTAGTCGTTAGGATTCCACGCTTGTCTTAATCGGTAAAGTTGTTTTCCTATTGTTGTGTATTCATTGCTTAGTTGTTTGTACTCGGCTTCTGTCAAGTAGCCAAGTTCTCTTACGAAATCAAGCAGTACAAGTACTTCATTACATGAACCGAGTGCGTTTCTTAAAAAATGCTGGAACTCTGCTTTTGCGTCTCTTCTGCCGTATCCTTCGGCTATGTTTAGCATTATCGATACTGCTGCTCTCCTTAGTTGACTTCCAAGTTCATACTTTTCATATGCAGGAAAGCTTTGAGTTTTTTTTGTGTATGTTTAATGCTTGCCGATATGCCTTTTGATAGACAGTTAATTTTTTGTATCCAGGCATCTTTTCTTCTCCTAACTACTAACCACTAACGACAAACCACTAAACTCCGCGGCTTTGGTGTCAGGCTTGAGCCCCGTTACATTTTCGGCGCAGGGCCACTTGACCAGTGAGCTATTACGCACTCTTTGAATGGTGGCTGCTTCTAAGCCAACATCCTGGTTGTCTGGGTAGCCCCACATCCTTTCCCACTTAGCCTGTACTTGGGGACCTTAGCCGGCGGTCTGGGCTCTTTCCCTTTTGACTATGAATCTTGTCACCCATAGTCTGACTCCCAGGTTCTCTCTTTATGGTATTCGGAGTTTGAAAAGGTTCGGTAACGTGGTCGACGCCCCTAGCCTGATCAGTGCTCTACCCCCATAAAGTATCCCCTGAGGCTAGCCCTAAAGCTATTTCGGGGAGAACCAGCTATCTCCGGGTTCGTTTAGCTTTTCACTCCTACCCACAGGTCATCCGCCGGCTTTTCAACGACGGTCGGTTCGGGCCTCCACGAGAGGTTAGTCTCGCTTCACCCTGCCCATGGGTAGCTCACCCGGTTTCGGGTCTGCGCTATGCAACTCTTTCGCCCTCTTCAGACTCGCTTTCGCTGCGGCTTCCAGCCTTTTAAGCTTTAACCTCGCTGCATATCGCA
>NZ_CDRZ01000085.1 GCF_000946815.1 Syntrophaceticus schinkii
TTCTTCATCTTGCATTAATGTTAAGTTAGGCACGGTTTTATTTTCATATTTCCCGCCACAATGACCACCAAGTCTCTCAATAAAAATTCTCTTAATTCACGTACAATTCCCAGGTCCCAGCTACGTCATGGACAAGCAGAATACTACTCACACATCCTTAGAAATATCTCGAACAAACATTATATTTAGCATTGAATTTTCCTAGAAAATACGATGTTAAGGCTCGTACATCTTCAGGACGCTCCTTTAACGGAGGAATGTTGATTTCTATGACATTCAGGCGGTAAAAAAGGTCCTCTCTAAATTCACCTTTAGCCAATCATCTCAAGCAAATCAACGGTTCGTAGCAGATAATACCCTGACATCAGCAGTCTTCATTTCGGTGCCACCTACCGGGATATACTGCCGTTCCTGAATAAAATGTAAGATCTTTGCCTGCAGTCTGAGAGACAGCTCCCCAATTTCATCAAAAAACAGGACTCCCTTATCGGCCAGTTCAATTAAGCCCTTTTTACCACTCTTGTTTGCACCTGTAAAAGCACCATGTGAGTATCCAAACAGTTCTGATTCCAGCAGATCCTCAGGGATTGCCGCACAGTTAATAGTTATAAAAGGGCCGTCTTTTCGCAGGCTGTTCCTGTGAATATGTCTGGCAAACAACCCTTTTCCGGTTCCTGTATCACCCAGGATCAAAACATTTGAATCTACCCCTGCAACCTGTTCTGCGAAGTTTATGAGCTGTTTCATTTTTATGTTATGTGTAATAATATCACAGCGGTTTTCGCTGCTGTCATTTTTCCCCTTGCTGGCAGTCAAAGCTTGCCGCGTTACTTCCAACTCTTGCTTAATAGCTTCCAATTGTGTAGTATCACGGGTATTATATACAGTGAATATAATTTCACCCTTCTCATTCAATACAGGGGTTGCAGTGGTCAAAAGCTTTCTACCCAAAAATGTGGTTTGCTCACGGGTAATTCTTCTTTTCTCCCTGCGGACGATAGGCATAATATTAGGAGACCAATAGTCCAGGTCATTTAATTCATCAATATGTCTGCCCAAAACATCATCTGCTTTCAAAGCATAATGCCTTTCACAGACATTATTAACATAAATGACATACCCATCCCTGTCCAATACAAAAATCTCATCATACGAGTTATCAAGAATTTGTTTGTATACATCTTCACCTAAACTTCGTTTTTAGTAATTTGCTATTCGTTGCATACTCATTTAGCATTGGTATCAACCCCTATTTTATATAACAGCATATACCAGCCTTTCTGTTATTTCCCTCACAACACCGGACTCTAACATTCATACATGCAGCTTACCTCAAAACACATATTAGTCCATAGACTGATGTTTTCTATAAATCCATAGTTGCATTATGTAGTTAATGTAGTTAATAATGGGTAAAATAACTAAAGTAATACAAGGCAGGCACATAAAAGAAGCAGCAAATCAAAGTATCTTGCGACATTTTGATACCTATATGTTAAACGAATAGATTCTGACTGTCAAATTGATGGCACCTCTAGAAATTTCTTGGGTAGTAGGACTTACCCTCCCCCCCTCTAAAAGGCTCCCGCATCTACCATAAAAGTAAATAAACATTTCCAGGAATTATTAACAATAACCCCTTGATTGATCCCTCAATTTTTCCCAGAATCACACCTCTTGGACCTGGGGATATTATATAGAAACAATAATTTCAAAGAGAGGTGAGCAGTGGGCAATGCCGAGGCGAAAAAGAGCCTATCTTGTTGTGGCTTTGCTCGCGTTTGTTATGCTGGTCTTTGCGGTAGGGCAAATTATCGGAACCCAGTCCCTGAAACCGCTGAATCCCAAACCCGACTATCAGCCGCTGCAAGAAGAAGTCGCAAAATTCACAGCAACTCTGCCGGGAACCTATGGTATTTACTTAAAAGACCTGGCCTCAGGAGAGGAATTCGGGATCAATGAGAAAACACCGATCCCTCCTGCCAGCACGATCAAGCTGCCGGTGGTACTCTATCTCTATGAACAGGTGGCTGCCGGAAAGCTGGATTGGAGGACCGGGTC
>NZ_CDRZ01000086.1 GCF_000946815.1 Syntrophaceticus schinkii
CAGTGAACTGGATATGTCGGATACTGAGGTGATCGATACTTACCGCGGTCTATGGCAGATCGAAGAGACTTTCCGTGTTACTAAGGGGGTGCTGGAAACGCGGCCGGTCTATGTGTCGCTTGAGGATCACATTAACGCTCACTTTCTCACTTGTTTTTTAGCTCTCACTATTTTACGAATAATGCAAAAGAAAACGGGCCGGCTTTTCTCTGCTGAAAGGATTGTTGAATGTCTCAACAAGATTTCCTGTTCCAATGAGCAGGACAATGTTTATTTGTTTGATTACAGAAGTGTGATCTCAGATGCTATCGGGCAAGCGCTGGGAATTGATTTCACTAATAAAAGGCTTACTCTGGGGGCGATAAAAAAAAGTTTTGGCTCAAGCCAAAAAATAAGGTTTTACACTACATATTTGTGACAAAATCAAAAGACCGCTATCCCATGTGTATCAAGGGGTTGCGGCCTTTTTATCTGCCATTTTGGTGTAAAAGTCAGGTTCCATTCCACAATATTTTAATTAATCAAAAACCGTACACGATGATAAATAATAACATTGTGTATACATTCCTGTAAGAACTGCGGGAACGTAGAGATACCTAAAAATCACACCGCAACCCCTATCATAATAATCTACTAGAGCATAGGATATTGCAAATGCTGCCGCAAATGTACCTGCCACGGGGATTAAGATACTTACTCCGCCACCTACACCATAAATTAGTTTGGCAAGTCTTATCGTGTCATGAGACACCCAAATAAAATAGCCCCACCAACGGTATTCTTTCTTATTGATACCGCCAGGATGTGTACTGGAAGCTTGTACTACATCTAATACTACATCGGAAATGCCTTGTCTAGCAAATTATTATATATTTGAACGTCAATAGAAAAATTCCTTTACATAAAGACGATTTTCGTGAATATAACGTTCCAAGAGCTGGACAGTACCTTTAGCTACTCCCAGATTGAATGCGTGTAGATGTGTAATATTTGATAACTCCGTATAATACCATTTACTAAGGACTTCATGGGGAGGTTAATGTTATGAGTAAGGAACCGCCTGAGACAAAGGGATGTGAGACCCCGTCTATTTATAAGTGTGCTTACCCTGCCCCTTACCCGGAAGTGCGGGTAGCTGGACCAAACCCCAAATATGCCCAACTGCTGCTGGAGGATTATGCGGGTATGGTAAGCGAGATGACAGCTGTAACCCAATACAGCTATCACCATTTTGTGCTGGAAGATGAAAACAGGGAGGCGGCGGATCTGCTTTCCTGTATTGCACTGGTAGAAATGCACCATCTAGAAATACTTGCTGAAACAATATTATTGCTGGGGGTTGATCCCCGTTACAGGACTATTGAGAGGAACAATGCTGAAAGGTATTGGGATGCCACCTTCGTTTTCTATGGAACCGCTCTTTGTGACCGGCTCACAGCAGATGTTGCCAGTGAATGGGCAGCTATAGCTAACTATCGCAAACACCAGCGCATGATCGATGACCCGTATGTTAAGAGAATATTGGAGAGGATCATTATAGATGAACTTCAGCATGTTGTACTTTTCAATAGATTGATTGATAAGTATTGTCAACCACATATACCGTAAATGGATGTCAGATGCCGGAGGTCGGAAAAAAGAGGGGTGACAGGGGATGGTTCTCTGTTACCTTATTGGAAACTAGGGGGCCAGGCTTGATTTACTATTGTGTAACAGGGACTGTTTCCAATGCACGCGAGATTTGTCCGCATTTTCGTACCCTCCTGCGCACAGATAAATGCAACAGGGGCTGTCCCCAGTGCATATGAGATCTAACCGCAATTGTGCACCCCTGTTACGTACCGGAACGTCAAGTGTGACAAAAGGATGGACCCCCTTGTCATAGAAAAACGGATTAGTGGATCACAAGAACCGTCTCTCTGATCCACTCCGCTCCAAAAGGACCGTTCCCTGTGAGACGCGAGTGAGACGCGAGAACCGTCCCCGCGTCTCAAGACGCGAGAACCGTCCCCGCGTCTCACTCGTGCTCCATTCTGTGATAAAATAAGCTACAGTTGGTGTAGATAGGAGTGATTGCCATATTAATCATCGACCGTTTCGAAGGGGATTGGGTAGTTGTAGAGTTTGAGGGGGGGATTTTTAATATTCCTAAAGCCCTGTTTCCTCAACAGGTGAGGGAAGGTGATGTAGTCAAGATAAACATTATTGTTGATGAAGAGGCCACAAAAAATAGAAAGAAAAGAGTGGAGCAGCTAGCAGATGAACTTTTTGAAGACTAAAAGGTGCCTTATTATCTCTCTTTTACTGGCAGTTGTTTTAGTAACTGCAGGATGTACAGGGCTTTCGGATTTAAGCAAGGGTGCTGTTTCTTACAGCCATCAAGCAGATGAATTAGCAGTCCATTTTCTTGATGTTGGGCAGGGTGATTCAATTTTAATCCAGTTTCCAAACGACAGTGTGATGCTAATAGATGCGGGGCCGGATCGAAGTGGGGCAACCGTTATTTCCTATTTAAAACAGCAAGGGGTTAAAAAGATCGATTACCTGGTGGCTACTCACCCCCATGCAGACCACATAGGCGGTATGGCTGCGGTAATCAAAGAATTTGACATAAGCAAGGTTTATATGCCTAAAGTAACCCATACCACAAAAACCTTTGAAGATATGCTGCTGTCAATCAAAAAAAAGGGTTTAAAAATTACGCCTGCACGTGCAGGACTGAATATTTTCGAACAGGATGGCTGCCTGCAAGCAACCTTTACTGCCCCTTGTAGCTCTGGCTATGATAGCTTGAATAACTATTCAGCGGTAGTGAAGATTCAGTATGGCAGCACATCTTTTTTATTAACAGGGGATGCAGAGGATTTATCTGAAAAGGAGATGCTTGCCAGTGGTATGAATCTGCAAGCTGATGTGTTGAAAGTAGGTCATCATGGAAGCAGCAGTTCAACTACACCGGCTTTTTTGAAGTCGGTATCTCCGGAATATGCAGTTATTCTCGTCGGTGCAGCGAATGACTATGAGCATCCTCACCAGGAAACGCTGGATAATCTAGCTGATGCGGGAGTGATTATTTACAGAACAGATGAGGAAGGAACCATTATTTTTGTATCTGATGGAATGAGTGTAAAGAAGGTTTAACCAATTTTCCTGCAACCACGTGCTATAGAGATCGCAAAAAATTACACGGTCCCTCTTTTAATCAGTTCGAGCTTCAATGAAGCCCATTACTCTTTTAACATTAGGTAATCCCAATTAACGCCTTAATTTTTCCTTGACAGACGGGGATGTCTCCTGTAGAATTAATTCATGTTTTGTTACTTTCATGTTGGTCTGTTATATTTTTTAGCTGCTGTATTTTTTAGTCATTTTTCTTATTTGGAAAAAAGATGGCGTCTTACAAAGTTTCAATATAAGGTATCTGGCACCGGAGAACCTGGAACCGCCTTCCTCAACGTACGTGAATGCTGTCACATTTTTCATACCAAATGATACCGTTCAGAGGCGGAGCAGATATCTGCCATCATCTTTTCTTACGATTTTCCCAGGCGGGAGTCAGCAAGGCGCTCCTGGTCGGGGAAAAACAGCCACCACTTCCAGGTGTAGATTCAGATATAAGGTAGTATCTTTTGTATCTTTTATAGAGCTGACATCTTAAAAACTGAATAACGTACGATCTTCGATCTTGTTTCCCTAAAGCTGAAGGCCATGGGAAGCAAGACGATGGGTTAATATCGACCCCGAGGGTAAAAGGGAAAACCCTTGTACCTCCCGTATTCGGAAAGAAGATTTTATTGGCAGGGTGGCCACCTTTCTTGAATGTGGGCATCCGTTTTGCTTTAATAACGGTTTACATCCTGCCTGGTTTAATTAATAAGCCAGAGTCGACTTTTCGACTCTGGCTTATTTTTTATGGGCTTAAGAAAAGGGAGTTGAGCACTTGCCAGCAGACTTCTACCAGGGATTTCAGCAAAAGGACACTGCCCTATCAGCGATCTTGAGGGGGTGAAGATCCATGGCCTAAAATCTGCAAGTGAATATTTTTGATTTTAGATGTAAAAGGGAAGGGGAGGGAAATATGCCAACAGAGGAGGCCCAGGAAATCCTCGGCGGCGGACCTATGCCATCGAAACAGTGATGGGGTGCACCAGGTGTACCAGAGATAGGATCAAATATTTATTTGGTTACATGCCATCAAAATAATAACGGGGTACAACCCGTAAAACCAACGGTAAGGAGGAGTTTTTGCTGTGCTCTCTCTTAAAGCAGCAAATGAGCTTATTTGGAAGAAGTTTCAGCATATTGAAATGGGTCATGAGCAGGTCGATATCTTAGACGGACTTGATCGGATAGTGGCAGAGGATATTGTTTCTCCTGTGGATGTACCTGGTTTTTCGCGTTCTATGTGTGATGGTTATGCGGTAGTAGCCAGTGATACCCAGGGGGCCAGTGAAGATAACCCAGTATCGCTGAGCTACCTGGGGGAGGTCCCCCCCGGGGTAAACGCGGCCATGGAAGTAAAGGAGGGGCAGTGTGCCTATGTTTCCACCGGAAGTATGATACCGCCCGGTGCTGATGCTGTGATTATGGTGGAACGCACCAAGCAGTCTGAGGAAGGCTTCATTCAGGTATCTATGCAGATGAAAAGCGGGCAGTTCATGATGGGGCAGGGTAGTGATATTAAAGCTGGGAGCCTGTTAATTGAGCGGGGAAAAAAGTTAAGTGCAGGTAATATTGGAGCCTTGGTCGCTGCTGGAATCTACAAAATAAAGGTCTTTAATCGTCTGCGGTTTGCGATCATCGCTACAGGGGATGAGCTTGTGGACGCCGGGCAGGATCTTTTGCCTGGCAAGATAAGGGACAGCAACTCTTATGCACTGCAGGCCCTCATTACCAAGGCCGCGGGTGAAGTGGTCCGGCGGGTATTGGTCAAGGATAATCGTGAGTTATACAAACAGGAACTAGAAAACGCAGTAAAATGTGCGGATGTCGTCTTGATTTCCGGGGGCTGTTCTGTCGGGATCCGGGATTTTACTGCCGAAGCCATCAACGAGCTGCCTGGTGAAGGTGTTTTTATCCATGGGATAGAGATAAGACCAGGCCGTCCGTTGATTGTGGGGGAATCAATGGGCAAGCCGGTCTTCGGTTTGCCGGGACACCCTGTGGCGCCGGTGCTGCTTTTCAAAACAGTTGTGGAGGAGCTGTGGCGCCGTTTAGTTGCCTGCCGGGAAGAAGCGGACAGTATTATAGCTGTGGTTGATTTCGATATGAGTCCGTGTATTTTTACTCATTTGTTCGTACAACTGGAAAAAGGGGACGATTCCATTATTGCCAGACCGGCTTTCAAGGGAAACCCCACTCAAACCAGTGCTATTTCCCGTGCAGGTGGTTACATATGGATAAAGGATCCTGAGAAGGGATTATGCCGGGGACAAGCAGCTAAGGTTTTCGTTTTATAAGGTTGTGCTAGAGCAGGGGTCTCCTTATGTCTGTCCGCCCGAGTGTTTTGTCTTGTTTCTGGTGGGACAGTTTGCCAGGGGCTAACCTTTGGCTCTGTTTTCAACGATGATGCGTAAAGGCACGATCATTTCGTCTCTGCGAGGCGAACAGGTTTTAATATCAAGAATGTAAGGGAAGGGGAGGAGAAAAGAATTATGAAGAGGAAACGGGTTTTTTTATCATTGCTGATGGTTTTCTTGCTTATCGCAAGTGTCATGGTTGTGGCAGGCTGCAGTAAGGAAAAAGAGGTGGACACAACCCCAACAACCAGGACAATTACCGATATGGCCGGACGTGAGGTAACCATTCCTGCAGAGATCAAGAGTCTTGCTACAGTAGGCCCAGGGCCGGTGCTAAACAGCTTGATTTTTGCGGTGGGGGAGGGGGACAAGATTGTCAACGGTCTCCCTGAATTTGCGCGCACTGAACGCTGGAAGTACCAGCATAAATTTGCTCCTCACATTAAGGATCGGCCAGTGGTACAGTCCGCAAGCTTTGACCCCAATGTTGAGGAATTGCTGAAGTTGAAACCGGATGTTGTATTTACCATGGAGGCACGCGGCAGCGTTGAACAGACCGCTAAAGTTATGTCTAACGCAGGGCTGCCAACGATTTGCCTGGTCTGGACAGAACCTGAAGAGGTCAAACAAACAATAGAACTGATCGGAAAAGTATTGAATCAGGAGAAAACGGCCAAAGAATACTGCAAATATTTTGACGATACCGTTGCTCGGGTAAACAAGGCCGTAGATACCATCTCTGAGGAAAAAAGACCCCGGGTGCTGCATTGCAATGTGAAGAGTATGTCTTCTCCACATACGATCACCGAATGGTGGATCAGTCAAGCGGGAGGAAACAGTGTCACAAAAGAGGCTCGTATTACAGAAAACATTGAATTTTCCATGGAACAGCTTCTCAAGTGGAATCCGGAGGTCGTTGTGGTAAGCTCACCTGATCAGGTGGATTTGATGTACAAAGACAGCCGCTTCAAGGATATTAGCGCTGTCAAGAATAAACGGATCTATCCAACTCCGGTGGGAGCACATATCTGGGGGAACCGCACAGCTGAACAGCCCTTAATGCTCCTTTGGGCCGCAAAAACCTTTCACCCGGAATCTTTCAAAGACGTGAACCTTGAGGCCGAGTTAATCTCCTTTTACAAAAAGTTCTATAAGTATACTATGCCAGAGGAAGAGGCGAAGGAGATCCTGAATGGCGGACCGGTGGTTACAGGCCAGAAGCAGTAAAGGGAGGCGGGATGGGTGTTTAGCATTACCATTGCCTCTAAGAGGTTAGGGCATTAAGTAGAATATAACTTTCCGGAGAGCATTCCCCTGCCTGACACAGGGGAAGCTCTTCGGATGATTGGGTTTAGTATAAAAGAAGTGAAACTAGCGACATTTTTACGGGGGGTGTACCTTGATTGACTCATTAGAAATTTGTACTGAAACAGGTATTGACAGAGATACTGCCTTAAGGATTTATCAAGAAGCAAAAGAGCCTATCAAAACTTTGGAGTTGTTTAAAGCTGCATATCAACTAAAAAGCCGGGTGCTGGGTAATCGCGTAGATATAATTGTCCCATCTGGAGTAATTCTGAAATGCAAACTTAACCCCCCATGCAGGTACTGTAGTGCCTTCAAGCATAAACCGCGGAACTTTGATGCGATTTTGCAGGCAATTCCGGCGCTGTCCAGGTTAGGCATAAACAAGCTTTTGCTGGTTGGGGGCGCCAATATGGAAGGTTATGACGAGGAAATAATCGAGCTGGTGGGGGCAATAAATAGGGTAGCTTCAATAAAGATTGAAATAAATTTTGGGGCCTCGCTGTCCCGGGAAACGGTGCAATGTTTAAAAAAGATGAATGTGATCGGTATTACTTCTTCTCTTGAAGTCCTAAACGAACAGATATTTAATCATGCAAAACCCGGTGACAGTCTGGAGCAACGCAAGGGACTTCTTCAAATAGCCGAAGATGAAGGCTTGTCAATACGCAGTTTCATGATGCTGGGACTGGGTGAAACTGATCAGGACCGCATTGAGCATTTGTTTTATCTTAAAAGTTTTAAACAGATGAAGCACCTGGTTCTAACGAGTTTTACCCCCAGCAAAGGAACGCCTTATGGTGATAGGCTGCCTTGCCCTGGTTGGGATGTAGCCAGAACTATTGCCATTGCGCGGCTCATAATGCCGGATATTAGCATAGCAAGTGCACATAACACCGGATTAAGCGATATTCCGCTGTGGTACATGGCCGGAGGAAGTGAATGTTTTGGTGTAAAAATATTAGAAACGCATGATTTAAAGCTGAAACCAGGGGAAGAGCTGATCCCTGTTACTTCTGAAGTTGGTATTATAAGCCGACTTCCTATAATAAAAAATCAATTACAGGGTATGGGCTGTATGGCTGTCTTTAATTGTAGTTAATCAGCAAGATTAGCTGATTGAGAGGAGGAACAAAGTTGAGAAAACCAAAGACTTTTATCATCTTATTGGCCGCAATATCTCTGCTGTTGACCTGTTGTCTTGTTGGCTGCGGTAAAGAGCAGGAGCAGGATACAGGCGGATCATCAGATACTGTTCATACTGTTGTAGATATGGCCGGTCGGGAAGTTACCGTTCCGAATAAAATTGACAAGGTGTTTTCCACCAATCCACCTGGTGCTATACTCTTGTATACTTTGGATCCTGATTTAATGATCGGCTGGAACTATAGTCTGGGTGAGGCGGAGAAAAGGTTCATCCTTCCCCAGTGCCATAACCTGCCCAACCTGGGAGGATGGATGGCTAAAGGCACCTGTAACACAGAGGAACTGCTGAAAATAAAACCGGATCTGATTATTTATATGGGTGACACTGATCAGGTGGCTGCACACCTGGCCAATAACATTCAAAATGAGGTTGATATTCCAGTTGTTGTTGTGGACAGTGACATTAAGAATATGGAAAAAGCCTATGAATTTATCGGTAAGCTCCTGAACCAGGAAAAGCAGGCTAAAACTCTGGGGACATACTGCCGTGAAACTTTAGGTGAGATTCAATCCAAAAGCAAAAAAAATTACCGGGGATAAAAAGGTACGGATTTATTACGCAGAGGGTGACGATGGTTTGCAGACTGACCCGAATGGATCACGCCATACTGAGGTTCTGGATCTGGTGGGAGGCGACAATGTGGCTGATGTAACAGATAAGGGCAGCCGCGGCTTAACCCAGGTCTCACTGGAACAGGTTCTGGCCTGGGATCCCGACCTGATTCTGAGTTGGAGCAACTGCTATAAAAAGATCAAGGCTGATCCCAAGTGGAAAACCATCAAAGCGATACAGGATAATAAGGTATATGCGGTACCCAGCGGCCCCTTTAACTGGTTTGACCGTCCCCCTTCAGTAAACCGTGTGCTGGGCTTAAAATGGCTGGGGAATTTACTTTACCCGGAGGTGTATGATTACGATATAGCTGAAGAGGTTCGTGAGTTTTATAAAATGTTTTACCACTATGATCTCACAGATGAGGACATAACATTCCTGTTAAAGGATGCGGGTGGAAAGTAATGATGGATACCAGGAGTGCCCGCTCCGATGATCAAGGATGCCGTGGCTCTGCGGGATCGCGCTGGACGTTATAACTGGGAGTGCCTGCTCCAATGTTAAAGGACGCCGGCAGTAAGAAATAATTAGGCACGGAATATATGTGCGAAAAATCAGGTGCAGAATATTAGGTATGACAAACAGGTACAGAAAATCAGGCATGAAAATACGGAATACCAAGCACAGAATATCAGGTACAATAAATTATGCATAGAAAATCAGGTACTGAGGAGGAAATCGCAATGCTGAAATCCAGTTCCTACGGCTCGATGATGCCCATTTATCCACTATTGGCACAGCAGTGTGTTGATGACTATGATTTGAACAGCGGCATCTGTCTTGATGTTGGTACAGGCAAAGGTTTTGTGGGAGTAGAAATTGCTAAAATCACTCACATGAGCATCTACTTCATCGATTATTGAGGCTGAGGCAGTGGATTCGGCCAAGGAAACGGTTGCAGAAGCCGATATCGACAATGAGGTATTTTTTGTACAGGCTGATGTCTTGCAAGAAGCTGCCTTTTGACGATAAATTTGTCTGATTTTATTGTCAGCCGTGGGTCGATCTGTTCTGGGATGATATGGCAATGGGGATTGGACTGAAATACACAGGGTGTTAAAAGTTTGGCGGGACTGGCATTTGTTGGCGGCGGGCT
>NZ_CDRZ01000087.1 GCF_000946815.1 Syntrophaceticus schinkii
GGCAGATACTGACGATGCGGTCTTTGATTTGGTGGATCTTATTGGTGTTACATCTCTCGCTGTTGGCTGTAAAGTGTCCGGATGGTTGCCAGTTCACGGCTTTGCCGGGTGCTTAGATTGCCGTGTCCCTCAAGGTTGAGAAGTGAATCTATTGTCTTCAGGTTCCTGCACAGATAGGACAGTTGTTTGCCGATGGCTTTGCGGATAGCTTTTCCCCGGGGTTTCTTCTGTTTGGCTATCTTCAAGTAATCACGCCGGGCGTTCTGGCGATAGGTGCGGGGCTTTCTTTTCAAGCCCAGGCCGGTATGGTACAGGGTGTCGATTATCTTTTCGGTTTTCTCCCGAGCTTCGTTCAGTAAAGACAGATCTGTTGGATAGCGGATATCAGCTGGGGCACAGGTAGCATCAAGTAGCAATTTACCCTTATTGGTCGGCTTAGCAGTTTTGGAGCCCTGTTCGGGATGGGTACCGCCAGGATGGGGAGGTCCACCTGGTTCATCCGGATCCTTTGGTTCTTTTGTTTGCTTTTTCCTGCAGATTAGCTCATTTGCCAATTTCCGGTGGAGCAATTTGCTAGGGATATTGTAGTTATTCTTATCCCCCTGTCGGTTCCTAATTAATTTTATACAAGCCTCATTCGATTGCCTTTTCCTCAAAAAGCGAGGGCTTGGGCTTGTAGCCCCTACCGAAACCTGTTAAATAATCAAAATATCATGCAGATTTTCCGAGTTGTTGTACTGGCGTGTATCTTTTTCCTCACGAAATATTGGTTCTTTATTAATGCCTCTAACCATTACCTGATATATGCCGGTTGTACTTTTCTTTCTAAGTAGCCTACCCAATGCGCCCCCCCCAAATAAATATGGAATTTATTGCGCACAGTGTCGCACGTACATTAGTTCACCACTGAGGGAAGTTTTTTCTTTACGCGATGCTTATTGTTCTATGATAGTAGAGTGGTGATACCTGCCAAAGTCACCGTCCCCGTGGCTGCCCGGCAGGAACAATCATCTTCGTTGTTGCCGGTGCTGTACTGATGACGGTATTTTTGCCGGAGGTACCCGGTCGCGAATTACGTTCTTTTTTGCACCTGACTTTATGGCGAAATCTTTTTCTTTACATTGCAATGGCATTCCTGTGATTGAAGATGATCGACTTTATAACATCATTATGATTACAGCGAGTGAACCCCTCCTTTCTAATAAGGAATTAGAACAGGTGCAGCAGATGAATTCAGCTGAAGGCCAACACCTGCTTGGACAGCTGAGCCAAAAGAGACTAAAGGCTGCTGCCAATAAACACCCGCTATTGATCTACGATAATCGTTTCAAACAGCCCCCATGGGTGGAGCAGTTGATGGGTTCGATGAATTAAAAACCCCGTTCATAAATCAATACAGCCCGTCTGTGTTGTGTTTTGACCCTGCAAGCTTTATATTGGACTGCGTATTTCCAACCGGATAGCTATTGCCATAAAATAGCAGGCGGGGTATAATCATAATAGGTTTATCTGGGTCAGGAGGATGATTTATGGAAAGTGCAAAATTAAACATTACGCGGCTCATAAATAAAATAGAGGATATTAAAGGTTCTCTTGATGTTCTGGAGCGTTATGCGCAGCAGGATGACAATACTTTTCTAAGCAATGAAGAAGCAATTTGTTCTGCCTGGTATAGTTTTATAGTTCTCATCGAGGCAGCGACTAATATAGCGGCACACATCTGTGCAAGGATCCTGAATAAGGCACCCAATACTTATGCGGAAAGTTTTCTTCTCTTGAGTGAAAAGATGCTAATTGAGCAAACACACACTGGCGGAGCGCCTCGGCAAAATGGTTGGTTTTCGTAATCTGCTTATACACGGATACGGTAAAATTGACGATATGCAAATGCTTAATATTATGCGGAATAATCTTGGAGATGTGAGGCAGTATCTTGATGCAATTAAAACGATCATAGAAGAGCATACAGGTGGTGAATGCTAGTTGGCGAATAAACCCTTACCTTCTGACGACCAGTTGTATTGCTTTTCTCCAGAACAAAAATCGCTAATAATTGAACAAATAAAAAAGGAACTACAAAAACATCCACAAATTCGCTTTGCTTTCTTGCATGGGTCTTTTCTTGGCAAACAACCCTGTCATGATCTTGATATAGCTATCTTTTTTGATGACAGTCTTGCAGACGAAGCAATTCTTGACCTCACCCTGGAATTGACCGTAACTCTTACCTGCAAAATTCATCTTCCAGTTGATGTGCGCTCTCTAAACCAGGCAAATACCGGTTTTCGGTATCATGTGACAAAAGGTGTGTTATTAATTTCTAAAGATGAAGAAGAAACATACGATTTCATGGAAAAAACGTGGCGAGATTATCTGGACTTTCAACCACTGGCCATGCAGGTGCTGAAAGATCTAATAGACAAATACTAAGTGGTGCCAGGCACCTGGGGCTAAGTTTTAGGGACTTGAAGGTGGTGGGGAAAATGGTTTTAAAGGTACTGATAGCTGATGACGATCCGGCTGCTGCAGCATACTTAAAAAAAACTATTAGAAGAAGTGCCAGAAGTCGAAGTAGTGTCCACTGCCAACGATGGCAAAGAGACCATCAGACAGGTGGAGATTCATCAACCTGATGTGGTCTTTTTAGATATCGATATGCCGGAAATGAACGGTTTGGAAGCTGCCAGGGAATTGGCGGAAATTCAGCCGGATACCTATTTTGTTTTTGCCACTGCTTTTCCTTTTTTTGCCCCTCAGTTGCCAGCGCGTGGTTTGTTTCGAAAATGTTAGAGTGAAAAAAATTAATGGAGCGGGGTGTGTTTCCAATTGTCAGAGAGAAGCGTTAACAATATTTTAGTTCTGTTAATGGTTGCATTGGCAATTATTTATTTTACAGTTGATAAACTTAATATTTCAGCCAAAAATATTAATATTATTAGGGCACTATTACCACTTATAATGATAATTTTTTATTTTGCAGTTGATAAACTTAATATTTCGGCAAAATATCTGAAAGTTATGAAATCAATTTTGGTAATTGCGTTGTTAGGTATCGGGTTCAGGCTTTTATTGCTCCCATAATATCATTCCCTATGTTTAGGTAAAGGCAATAATAATTGCTTAAAATGTAAAGGGTTCCGCCCGTACCATGCGCCGCTATGTGGCTTCAATACGTCCCCAAAAACACCGGGAATATAAGCCCCTTTGAAACCCTACCCGGAGAGCAGGCACAGGCGGACTGGGGCCATTTTGGCACCATCGTGGTGGACGGAGCCACCTATAAGCTTTACGCCTTTGTTTTCACACTCTGTTGGAGCCGGGTTAGCTATGTAGAGTTTGTAGTAGGGACACCTGCTTGGACAGCTGAGCCAAAAGAGACTAAAGGCTGCTGCCAAGAAACACCCGCTTTTGATCTACGATAATCGTTTCAAACAGCCTCCATGGGTGGATAAATAAAAACTGAGACCGAAATCGACCTCAGTTTTTTTATATGGTGGAGGCGAGGGGACACGTGGCTCCACAGGTTTCCCTGTGGCGCGGACTATATCTTTACCCGTTAAACGGGTACCTGGCGTATTATGGAGAGTTTATTATAGTTGATACTCTCCATCCAAGGACAAAGCCTTGAGTCTCTACAGGGCTTGCACCCCTCGGTGTTGCCATACAGCTGCTGCTGTTTAGGATTCACCGATGTAAGCCAGGTTTTCACCTGAGTGTTGCCACCCAGGGCGACCAATTGATCGAACCCCTGTCCGAAAGAACGGCTACAAAAGCCTCTCCGAGCGCAGCCGGCAGTTTAATTTCGCTTCCAGGACGCCTACCGGCAGGCTTCCTGTCAGCTATCCCCGATGGTGCTCCCGGCAGTCTCTTCAGGGATTAAGAGAAAGCGGGTGAGCCTGCTGTGTGACGCCCGTTACTGGCTCGCAGGCGTGGCCAGGCGGACGGGCTGCTTAATTAAGCAGCCAGTGCGTATTCGTTATTGGCAGTTAATAATTTTCCACCGTATTGCGGGCAGATGGAATCCCGGCTCGCTGCTTTTGCTCCTTATTCCCCCGTCGAAGCCAGTACGCCCCCAAATAATTATTGTGATTTTATTATATCATATCATCCTGTTTTTTCAAGAAGCGTGACAGGGACAGGGTAGACACCACATGCCACCAGGACGTGCATCCACTCATACCTGTAAGCATGCAGATAGAGAAGGCTGCCTTTGCTTCGCAAAACTGCGTTTACCGGAATTCTTTTCGTGCTTGCATTCTTTGAACGAGGCTAGTAAGGTTACCTGTGAGAAGGAGTTTGCTTGATTGTAATCGAACTCTATGCGGACACGTATTATGATTGACTGTATTTTTAGCCCTTAAGATGATAAGGAGAGGCATAAGATGAGAGTTGTTATTGTCGGGGCAGGGAAGGTCGGGTTTAACATAGCCCAGATGCTGTCGATGGAAGGCCATGATGTGGTGATCATTGAAAAGAACGAAGAGCGCCTGCAGATCGTAGAGGACCATCTGGATATACAAACTATCTGCGGCAGTGGGTCGAACTGTGGTGTTTTAGAAGAGGCGGGTATTCGAGAGTCCAGGCTATTTATTTCTGTTACTGAGGCAGATGAGCTGAATATGGTGGCCTGTGCTTTGGCTAAACAGTATGGTGTGCCAAAAACGATTGCCAGGATCAGAAACCCCGAATATGTGGAAAGCGACCGGCATGTCTCTCTTTCTAAAATGGGGATTGACTTGATCATTAATCCGGAAAGGGTTACTGCCTTGGAAATCATGAAACTGCTGGAGCACCCGGAGGCCAGGGATATCGAATATTTTGCCAATGGGCAGATCCAGATGGCTGAGCTGAAAATTGAAGAGGGCTTTCCTATGCAGGGACAAAGGATTCACCGCTATGATTCGCCAGGCCAGTTTCTAATCGTAGCTGTGATCCGGAACGGGAGGCTGATCATACCAAGTGGTGATGATCTTATTCAACCCGGGGACCGTGTGTTTATTATGTCCCGCACCAAGGATATGGGGCAGACCGAAAAGCTTTTTCTGGCAAAACGGCTGCCTGTGATCGAGTATGTGGTCATTTTGGGAGGAGGTCTGATCGGGTATTACCTTGCTCAGGAGTTGGAGAGAAAAAATTACATAGTTAAGGTGATCGAAAAGGATAGGGGAAACTGCAAGGAATTTGCCGAACGCCTTGACCGGACTCTGGTCATCAATGGGGATGGGACAGATATCGACCTATTGATGGAAGAGAATATCGGTCAGGCAGATGCTTTTGTGGCTGTTACAGATGACGACAAACTGAATCTGCTGGTTTGCCTTATCGCCAAGGAACTGGGCGCCAAAAAGACTTTTGTCCAGATTCGTCGTTCTGATTTAATTCCCTTGATCGATCATGTTAATGTAGATAAAGTGATCAGCCCCAGGATGTTTACCGCCGGGTCAATCCTGCGCTTCATCAGGCGGGGAGATGTCTCTTCTGTAACATTACTTGGGGATTGCAATGCAGAGATGATCGAACTGACGATTCCTGTAGGGGCACCGGTGGTTTATAAAGCATTGAAAGATATTGACCTGCCCAAGGGTACACTGGTAGGTGCAATCATGCGGGGAAAACAGGTGATCATCCCCGGTGGTGATGATCTTATCCAGGTTGATGACCGGCTGACCCTGTTTACAGTTCCAGAGAATGTTCCTAAAATCGGAGAGTTTTTTGAGTCGCGGAGGGGTTTAATTAAATGAACATCCGCCTCGTCATCAACTTGATGGGAAAGGCCCTGGTTCTTCTGGGGCTGGCTATGATTCTACCGCTGTTATGGGCTGTTTATGATCAGAGCCCTGACCGGATGGCCTTTATTTATTCAATTGTTATTACATTAATCAGTGGTTTAGTGATAACTACTGCTGTACCTCAAAAGGGTGAGATCAGGTACCGCGAAGGTTTTGTTATAGTTACCGTTGGCTGGCTGTTGGCCTCTCTTTATGGTTGTTTGCCCTATCTGCTGTCCGGGGTGTGCAGCAGCTTTCCTGATGCTTTCTTTGAAACTGTTTCCGGGTTTACCACAACCGGGGCCAGTATTTTTTCAAATGTGGAAGGGCTCCCCAGGGGAATTCTCTTCTGGAGAAGCCTGACACACTGGCTTGGCGGGATGGGGATCATTGTTTTTTTGGTTGCTCTGCTCTCACAATTGGGGGTGGGTGCTAACCGGATTTTCCGGGCAGAGGTCCCTGGGCCGGTGACCTTCAAAATTATGCCCAGGATCAGCGAAACCGCCAAGGTTCTCTGGTTCACATACCTGGTGATGACAATTGTGGAAACGGTGCTCTTATGGTTTTTCGGGATGCCTTTGTTTGACTCTCTTTGTCACGCTTTTGGTACTGTAGCAACAGGTGGCTTTAGTATCAAGAATACGAGTATCGGTTTTTACGAACAGGCATCTATCCAATGGGTGATCACTGTTTTCACCTTTTTATCAGGGGCTAATTTCGCGCTGTACTACCAGGCTCTGCGCGGCCGCAGTTTGAAGGCTTTTTGGCGGAATGAAGAATTTCGTTTCTATGCAGGAATTGTCCTGGTGGCGATTGCTATAATGGCTTTTAATACCAGTTCCCTTTTCAGCAGCGTGGAAGAACTGATCAGGACATCTGCATTTCAGGTGGTATCTATTATTACCACTACCGGTTATTCCACAGCTGATTTCAACCTGTGGCCTTATATGTCACAAGCACTGCTGGTTATGTTGATGTTTGTCGGAGGCTGCTCGGGTTCAACCAGCGGTTCGATCAAGGTAGGGAGGATCTTGATTTTATTGAGGCAGGGGATTTTGGAGATCAGGAAGCTGATCCATCCCCGCGCTGTCTTTTCCTTGAAAATCGGTGGGAAAAACATATCCAATGAACTGGTAAGCAATGTTATGCAGTTTTTCTTTTTATATGTTGCCATTTTTGCGGTTTCCGGTA
>NZ_CDRZ01000088.1 GCF_000946815.1 Syntrophaceticus schinkii
CCGATATCAACCTGTTCGTTTAAATCGATAATTGTTTCATCATTAAGTAGAGAACTCAACTTTTTCATTTGCTCCGTAATTTCAGGATAAGCTTTGATAATCTCCTCTCTGAAAAGCAGGCGCAGGGTTATAAACAGGGAATGCTGATTTATCATCCTCTAAGGCTACTAAACCATATGCCTTTACCCTTGGATCAGTGGTGAAAGCAAGACCTAAATCGGCTTGATCGGCCTTAAGTGCTTCGTACCCCATATTTAAAGCTGCCTGAGTATGAAGCTTTTTCGGGTAGGTAAAATCATAAACCGACTGCCAATGCTGCAAGCCATCAGGACGCTCAACCCATTCCTGGGCGGTTATAAATCGTAGTTGTACACCATCCTTAACAGCCTCAACGGCATCGGTAGTAGTCTTTAAATTATACCGATCAGCAACTTTCTTGGTCGCCATAATGGCATAGGTGTTATTCAAAGGAGCATAGTCCAACCAGATAATCCCGTTCTTTTCATCCCACTTTTTGACATCATTGAAACACTGCTCTTCATCAAAGCTTGGCTCTTCCTCCATTATATTGATCAAGACAGTTCCCGTATACTCCCAGTAACAGTTGATCTCTCCTGACTCCAAAGCAGGCCTGATAACAGCCAGCTCACCCAGGCCGGTCTTATTTTCAACTGGGTATCCCAAATGCTCAAGATACTGGTGAGTTATAGACCCCAGTAAAAGAGCCTCTGTAAAGGTTTTGGAGCTGACAATTATCTTTGGCTTATCAACATCAGCATCCTGGTCTCCGCCGGAGCACCCGACAACACCTACCGCGGCCAAGGATAGCACCAGCACCAGCACTAAAACACGCCATATAGTTTTTTTCACAACAATCCCCCTTTTTTTATGCACTGTTATACAAAAAACACTACCATCTTGATCTGCTAAACCAAATTCACCCCCTTATACCTTTGCAATACGTACAGGAACTGCCTTCAATAAAGGAAAGCCACTGATAGGATCATTCTTATCATCAGGTGTTAATAGATTGACATTTGCCTCATCCCATCCATGGACAATATGAACCGTACCTTTCAAAATCACGCCTTTTTTACACACCTTTACAGGGATCTTTATAGCATTCACTTCAGAAGTCACTTGTACAACATCACCACTTTGAACTCCTAACTCCACTGCATCTTCTGGTGATATCTCTATCTCCGGTCCTAAGTCCTTAACAAGTCTTTCGATGTTATGATAACGGCTGTGACAGTATCTGACATTCCTTGCACCACTGACCAGAACATAAGGGTATTTACGTTCAGGGCAAGAGATATAACCAGGTGAGGTATAAATGGGCAGTTCGGAATAACCCAATTCTTTAAGGTAAAGAGATGTAAACTCTATTTTCCCTGATAGTGTATCAAAAGGTCTTTGCTTTTCCCTATATTTTTGATATTTTTTCGGTGAATATTGGATACCATAAGGATGTTTTTTTAAGATATCTACAGTTAATCCCATCGGTTCTAACAACCAGTTGTTAACCTCTTCTTCATTCTCCCATGGAAAGTAATCCTGCAAATCCAATCTGGCGGCCAAGCCTCGCCAAAATTGATAATCACATTGACAATTCTCAAACTCAATTATTTTTTTGGTTAAAGCAATAGTTTGGAAACGATTATAGTAAATGATTTCGGATCTTTCTAGAAATGATGCCCCAGGCAAAATATAATCTGCCAATTCGGCGGTTTTAGTTAAAAATAAATCTCTAACCACCAGCAGTTCGAGTGAGGAGAAAGCTTCTATTACCTTTGCAGCGTTTGCATTCGTCAAAACAGGATTAGCGCCAGTCATGATGATGCCCTTGATTGGATAAGGTTTGCCGCTTAACATAGCATCCATCGCTAAAAGGGTATGATTTTCTTGAACTTTTGCTAATGCGGGATACTTATCATATCCAACAGGACCTAATTGAACAACTTTTTCCCAATCCGGTCTCAATTTTTTCAAATTTGGACATTCGGGAATAAAGTCTCCACCTAAATGATCGATACATCCGGTAAGGGCACCTATACATGCAATTGCCCTAATATTGTTCACCGCGTTCTGGCAGTGTTCCAGTCCATTACCCGTTAAAATTGCCGACCGTGGTGAACTGTCACAAAACATCTTGGCAATCTTATTTAATAACTCACCAGAGACACCGGTTTCTTTTTCTACATATTGATCAGTAAACTTCGCTGCATAATTTTTCAGTTCTTCAAAACCCAGTGTATAATTAGCAACAAAATCTTCATCATACCATTTGTTGCAGATAATCCTATTAATCAGGCCTAAAGCAAGGGCTCCATCAGTCGCCGGTTTTACTTGCGCAAAAATGTCTGCTTTCATGGCGATTGATGAGCATTTAGGGTCAATTACAATAAGTTTGGCGCCTTTTTTACGTGCTTTCCATAACCATATTTGCCAGGGGCTGCCGCTGAATGCATAGGGTTTGCACCCCAAATAACAATACATTTGGAATTTAGGACATCAGGTGCAGGATAATGTCCTCTGATAGAAATATAGCCGAGTTTTCTACTCATTGAACATTGTGTATTGTTAG
>NZ_CDRZ01000089.1 GCF_000946815.1 Syntrophaceticus schinkii
CAGGCCTTATAATAGCCATTTTGGGGCTTGTAACAAATTCATGGTTCTGGATACGCTACCGAAGGCTAAACAAAGCAAACCCCAACATAATCCTTGCCGTACAGAGTAGTCTATACCGTGCAAAGACATTGGTTGACACCTGCGTCACAATCGCACTTATTGTTGTTGCTGTTTCTCCGGGCTCTCCTGCCGCCTATTTCATGGACATAGCGGGAGCAGCTGCTGTCGCGGTGTATTTGCTTATCAACGGAGCAGTTACGATATTCAGTAAAAAAGCGGAGAATCCGCAAAGCGGTGAAAGCCGTGCTGATTAAGAAAAGACAGGGCCGGAGGTTTTAATGCGTATAGATATACCTATGATACACCATGCTTATGCTTCCCCTTATCCCCCTATCACCGGCACATTTCTAGTATCTTTACCTTCTTTCTCTAGTTTAAGCAATCGCCGCATAGGTATATTTCCCCTGTTAGTGTACGACCTAGCCTTTCCATTGATATGAGGTCAACAAAATACATCAACTTTGTCAGTTTGAAATACGTTAAACGGCCTAAAGACTGAACAATAGCAAAGATGACCTGCTGAAAAATTGCAGCTGACTCATTACTGATTTCTATTTTCTGATACCGCTTTTTAGATGTCTATTTGCTAATTATACCGACATCTGGTTGTACAAATTTAGCAAGTGCTACAAAATCAGATCTTTGTTTAGGCATCGACCTGTGAATCCTAGCTCTAGGACCTGGGTGATATAAAGGAATCAATACCCGGCCACCCCAGCGAATGCAGCAACCGACATCTTCTTTTAATTTAATTGCATGGGGAGATATATAAGAAAGTGCCTTTAGCGCAACGGCACCGAGGGATACTATGACCTCTGGCTGGACTAAGTTAATAGTCCTACTCAGATAATAGGAACAATTACGGATTTCATCCACAGACGGAATTCTGTTATTCCCCTGCTCTGTACGTGGATTACAAAGTACTGCATTAGTGATAAAGACTTGCTCCCTCTTCCATCCAACATCAGCCAAAAGCACCTCGAAATTATCCCCGATTTGATCACCATAAAGTGGTATACCTGTTCTATCTGCACCTAAACGGCCTGGAGCCTCCGCAACAAAAAGAATTTTAGAATTTACATTACCGTTAGCATCTGAACCCTACCCCTTATTTTGGTATGTTATAGTTAAATATTATCATTTTATCATACTATTTACAACTACCCCTCCCCCATTGTCCTAACGTTATGTTAAAAAAGAACCCCTTCAGAGGGATTCTCTTTAATCCATATTATCCCGTTCGTTGGAATTCGACAAGATGCGGGTGGTAAACGGTACCGTTGCCAGGGGAACCGCTTTTCTCCCCAAGCTTGCTACTAAAACCCTTGTCCCGTCTATTCGAAGGGCTCTTTTCTTGACCACAATTTGACCACAAAGACGCATCACCTCCGAAAATATCTTTAAAAATGCTATTGACAAGTATATCCACGATGGCTATAATAGATATGTGATAATACGTGCGTGAAAGGAGAGGATAACATGAAGGCAACATTTGGGGACTTTCTTGCACAAAACCCAAACTGCTCAAAGTTTGACGGCAACCCTGACGCTATCGCAATATTCAACCTGTTGTCTAAGGATGAGAACATCATCGGAATGATTGATGCCTCAGAAGCAGGAAAACCAGCCTTGTCCGCCTGTGTCGATGAAATTGAAGCATACTTCGACAGCCAACAAAACTCTAAGGTGGATTTGACAGATAATTTCACCCGGACTGCTGTGGGAAGGATGGTTAAAACAATAGTCACCCCGTTCGGATATGAAGTTAC
>NZ_CDRZ01000090.1 GCF_000946815.1 Syntrophaceticus schinkii
TGTTCCCAGCCAAAGTCACCGTCCCCGTGGCTGGTCACCGTGGCTAAAAAAAGGGGGCAGCCATCATTATTGCGGCTGCCCCTTCATTAAAGTCAGTTGCTACTTGAGCCGCAAGGCGGCCTGTGCTGCAGCTAAACGGGCAATAGGAACCCGGTAAGGGGAACAGCTGACATAATTAAGTCCCACAGAGTGACAGAATTCTACAGAGCTGGGGTCACCACCGTGCTCACCACAGATACCCACAACAAGCTCGGGGTTGGTGCTCCTGCCCAACTCCACTCCCATTTTCACCAGTTTGCCTACCCCATCACGGTCGAGGACCGCAAAGGGGTTATCAGCCAGAATTTTCTTTTCAATGTACTGGGGTATAAACTTCCCTTCAGCATCATCACGGCTGAAGCCAAAGGTCGTCTGGGTCAGGTCATTGGTTCCAAAGGAGAAGAAGTCGGCAATTTTTCCGATCTGATCTGCCAGGAGACATGCTCGCGGCAGTTCGATCATGGTGCCGATGGGAATCTCCAGCTTTAATCCTGTTTCTCCTTCCACTTGCTGAATAACCTCTAAACAAAGCTCTCGCAATATTTTTAGTTCCTGTATGGACATGACAAGAGGGATCATGATCTCGGGATTAGGATTCAACCCCTCTTCTTTCAACTGGGCAGTGGCCTGCACAATCGCCCGCACCTGCATGGCATAAATCTCCGGTGTGGTGATACCTAAACGGCAGCCGCGGTGTCCCAGCATGGGGTTAAGCTCCTGCAGAGCCCGGGCCTTGCGCAGGATATTTTCCAGGCGTGATATTTCACCTGATTCACCACCTGTAAGCTTCAGCTTCATAATTTCTAGGGATAAGTCCTCTATATTGGGAAGAAACTCATGCAGTGGTGGATCCAAAAGCCTGATGGTTGTCGGCAGTCCATCCATTGCTTTCAAGATGCCGTAAAAATCCTCCTGCTGCATAGGCAGTAACTTTTCCAGGGCTTCGTCCCGCTCCTCCTGGGTTTTGGCCATGATCATCGCCTGGGCGATGGGAAGCCGATCCTGTGCCATGAACATATGCTCTGTCCTGCATAATCCGACACCCTCTGCCCCAAACTCACGGGCGCGCCGGACATCAGCCGGGGTATCGGCATTGGTGAAAACCCCCAGCCTTCTTATTTCATCCGCCCAGGTAAGCAGCCGCTGCAGTTCCTCTCCTAACTCGGGAGAAACAAGGGGCACTTCACCGAGGATCACCTGTCCGGTGCTGCCGTCGATGGTGATCAGTTCCCCTTCCTTGATCTCCTGCTCACCTACAGTAATTTTCTTTTCTTTATAATCAATATTCAGGGCTTCACAACCGCAGACACAGGGTTTGCCCATCCCGCGGGCAACCACCGCGGCATGACTGGTCATCCCACCCCTGCTGGTGAGTACCCCCTGAGCCATGACAAGCCCGTGAATGTCATCCGGGGTGGTTTCCAGGCGAACAAGAATCACCTTTTCCCCATCTTCCCCGAGGCGTTCAGCTTCATTGGCGTCAAAGGTGATCATGCCTGAAGCAGCACCCGGTGAAGCGGGAAGCCCTGTTGCCAGCACCTGAAACTGCACCTTCGTATCCAACCGCTTGTGCAGCACCTGGTTCAGCTGGTCGGGGTCGACCCTGAGCACAGCCTCCTCCTTGGAAATCAAGCCCTCCTTAACCATATCAACCGCAGCCTTTACCGCTGCAGTCGCAGTGCGCTTGCCGGAGCGCGTCTGTAAAATATAGAGTTTGCCCTCTTCAACGGTAAATTCGATGTCCTGCAGATCCCTGTAGTGCTTCTCCAAAAGAGAGCAGGTCTTCTGGAACTGATCATATGCCTCAGGCATCTCTTCTTGAAGTTTGGAAATGGGCTGTGGTGTCCTGATCCCTGCCACCACATCCTCACCCTGGGCATTGATCAGATACTCACCGAAGAGAACATTCTCCCCGGTTGCGGGATCCCGGGTAAAGGCAACACCAGTCCCGCTGTTTTCACCCATATTGCCGAAGACCATTACCTGGACATTGACCGCGGTTCCCAGATCATCAGGGATCTTGTTCAGCCTCCGGTATACTTTTGCCCGCGGATTGTTCCAGGATTCAAAAACTGCCATAACCGCTTTCTTCAACTGGTTCATCGGGTCCTGAGGAAAATCGCTTCTCGTCCTCGACCTGACGATCTCCTTATACTCAGCGATGATTTCTTTCAGGTGTTCGGGCTGTAGTTTATGATCATACTGCACACGGAAACGAGCCTTGAATTTTTCCAACACCTCTTCAAACCTGTTAAACTCCACATATAAAACAATGTCACTGAACATTTGAATAAAGCGGCGGTAGCAGTCCAGGGCAAAGCGCTCATTTCCCGTAGCCGCAGCCAGTGCCTGGACTGTTTTGTCATTCAGCCCCAGGTTAAGAACAGTGTCCATCATCCCCGGCATGGAGATCCTCGCCCCGGAACGCACAGAGAGCAAAAGTGGATTTTTGAGGTCACCAAGGGTTTTGCCCACCTTTTTTTCCAGAGAACGCAGAGCATCCTCAATTTGTTCCTCTAATCCAGCGGGTAGTTCTTTCCTCTCATTACTGTACTCATTGCAGGCCTCAGTTGTGATTGTAAATCCGGGGGGTACAGGGAGTCCGAGGCTCGTCATCTCCGCCAACCCCGCTCCTTTCCCCCCTAAGAGATCCCTCATCTCTGCACTACCCTCGTTAAAAAGGTAGACATACTTCCTACTTTGCATCTCGCTCCCCCCTGTAATAATCCTCTAAAACCTTGCTTGCTGTTTCCTCTATTGCTTTATTACTTACATCAATGACCGGGCAGGCCAATTGTGCCATTAACCGGTCGGCATAAGCCAATTCTTTTTGGATGCGGTTCAAACTGGCATACTCCGCATCTGTGGTCAGTCCTAAAGTTTTTAGGCGCTCCTGGCGGATCTGAAGCAGCAGTTGGGGTTGAATAGTCAGTCCGATAATTTTCCGGGACGGAATTCTGAACAACTCTGCCGGTGGCTCCACTTCAGGAACTATGGGAACATTGGCAACCTTGACTCGCTTGTGGGCCAGATACATAGAAACCGGGGTTTTTGATGTACGGGAGACACCGATCAAGACTACATCCGCATATAAAAGCCCTCGGGGGTCCTTGCCATCATCATATTTGACAGCAAACTCGATAGCCTCTACCCGGCGAAAATACTGATCATCCAGGCGGTGGAGCAGACCGGCCTCCATCTTGGGTTTAGTTGATGTCGCTTTAGAGAGAGCCTCTAATAGCGGCCCCATTATATCCACAGCCGGAATATTGTGCAGCTGAGTCAACCTTTCCAGTTCTTCCTTTAATCCTGGAATCACTAATGTATAGGCTATGATCCCGCAGGTGTCGCTGGCCTCCTCCACAACATCCTCCAGTATCTGCTTATCAGTCACATAAGGAACCCGCCGGATATCGAACTTCTCATCAGCATTAAACTGACTGGCAGCAGCTCGTGCTACAAACTCCGCGGTTTCTCCCAGGGAATCTGATACCACATAAATTACCGGACTTACCATAAACAACCTCCTTTCTTTCTATTACCTTCCTTCCCCCATCTCTACAAAGATGCGGACAACTGTTGTCTTAGTAAACCTGCCTATCACTTTAAGCATCTCCCGGTCACTGTCTTCTGAAATAACTTCAACAACAGGTAGGGCATCAACCTCATGCACCACTAACTTGCTCGCTGCATCGTAAACAGATTCTTCCCCACTGACTGTTATGATATTTGCCAGGCGCGTCATAACCACCTGAACAGGGATTTTATGGAGATCACCCTGCCCTAAAGCAACCTTGAGCAGATCCTTGCGTGATACAGCCCCCACCAGGCAGCTGTCATTGGTCACAATAAAAAGGGTGCCAACATCCTCTGTAAATAAGGCCACAATGGCATCATAAACAGAGGCATCCTCCGTAACAACCACAGGCACAGACTTCACTTCCATTACCTTGAGGTGCCGAATTTCTTCAGCGATCAGCATGTACGGGGTTTTACCGGAATAGAAGTAGCCGACCCTGGGACGGGCTTCCAGCAGTCCCGCCATGGTCAGCACAGCCAGATCCGGACGTAAAGTGGCGCGCCGCACATTCAGCTTGTTAGCGATCTTTTCCCCTGTAATAGGAGTATTCTCTTTTACAATTTCTATGATCTGCTCCTGTCGCGGCGTTAAACGAATAGAACTTGCACCCTTTCCTTAAATGTTGATATCTATAATATTAATACTATTTGCCTGTTTTGTGAAGACTAATAACCATCAATTAAAGTAATTGTGTTATACTATTATCCAATTACGCTACATTATAATGAAATCCTTCTCTGTATCAGAGAAAATTTCCGCCTGCCCCTTGTTCACTTTCACTCTCTCACAATTTTCTCAAGATCCCCCAGTTCTCCCAGTATATCAGCGATGTCTTTGAGTAAGGCAAGCCGATTGCGGCGTACAGCAGTATCATCCACCATCACCATCACCTGGGTGAAAAAGCGGTCCAAGGGTCCAGCGAGGGCAGCGCCGCGCAGAAGTGCCTCACGGTACTTCCCCTGCTCAAGCAGGCGAACAACCATTTTTTTGATCTTCATCCATGCTTCATAGAGCTCACGTTCACCATCCTCAGACAATAATATGGGGTCAATTTCATTCCCTTCAGCCTGGCGGGCGAGGTGAGAAGCCCGTGTATAAGCTGTCAGCAAAAACTCGAATTCCGGCTTATGGCGCATCACTGTTATCGCTTCCAGCCTCGTTTTGACCAGTAATATGCGGTCAAGTGACGGCCCCAAAGCCGCCTCAACAGCATCATAGGCGTATCCTGAATCGAGAAAAAGGAACCTCAGGCGTGCCTGGAAGAAATCCATCATGTGGGCTTTAACCTCATCGAGAGAGTAGGCGAGTTTCATATCGGCATAATTTTGGTAAGCTGTAGAAATTAATTCCTCCAGAGAAAAATTGAATTCCTGATAGAGGATGATATGGCAGATACCCAGGCTTGACGCCTGAGGGCAAAGGGGTCCTGAGAACCCGTAGGCTCCAATCCCAGAGCAAAACACCCTGTTAAGTTGTCGATTTTATCAGCCATGGCAACAACTGCCGCCGGCTTTGAGATAGGCACCTTATCTCCGGCAAAACGCGGCATATAATGGTCCCTGATCGCCCGGCAGACATCCTTGTTCTCCTGGCTTACCTTTGCATAATACCCACCCATGATCCCCTGCAGTTCCGGAAACTCAAAAACCACACTCGTCACCAGGTCGGCCTTGCACAGGTAAGCCGCCCGCTCTGCTACCCCTCTTTGATTATCGGTCAACCCCAAAACATGGGAGAGGTGCCTGCTTATACTAACAAGCCGCTGCACTTTATCGTAAACAGTTCCTAACCCCTCCATGTGCACCACTTTCTTTAACTTTTCCACATTCTCCTCCAGGGGTGTTTTCAGGTCTTCCAGGAAGAAAAATTCCGCATCCTGGAGGCGGGCACGCAAGACCTTCTCATTTCCACGACGAACCAGTTCCTTATTTACTGGGCCGTTGGCGCAGGCTATAAAATGCGATAATAGTTTCCCTCTTTCATCCCAAACCGGAAAATAGCGCTGGTGTTCCCTCATGGGGGTGATCACCACTTCCGGGGGAAGCTTTAAAAAACGGGAGTCAAAACTTCCGGAGAGGGGTGTGGGGCATTCCACAAGGTGTGTGATCTCCTCCAGAAGGTCATCATCAGGCAAAACCTGTCCCTCAACAAGATCAGCCTCCTCCTGGGAGAGATCCCAGATCATCTGTTTGCGCTCTTCCTGGTCGAGGATCACAGAGACATCCTTCAATTTCTTAAAGTATTCCTTTACGCTATCGATAGTTAACGGGTCACTGCTGAAATTGCGCAAGCCGTAAGTCAAACGCCCGGGCTTAAGACCTCCTAATTCAAAGTCCACAACCTCAGAACCGAGCAGGCTCAGCAGCCAGCGGATGGGACGAATAAACCGAAAATCAAGATCTCCCCAGCGCATGGGGCGTGAAAAAGATAGGCCCTTGATCAAAGCAGGAATCTGCTCACTTAAAACCGCTGCTACCGGCCGGCCCTCGATGCGTTTTTCCGCAAAAACATACTCTCCGGCAGGTGTTGACCGCACAACCAGGCTGGAGACAGGAACCTTCTGGCTGCGCGCAAGCCTGTAGCAGCTTTTGTGGGCTGGTCGGACTGATCAAAGGCCGCCTTGCGGGGTGGCCCCTTAACCTCCTCCACCAGGTCAGCCTGCTCGGCGGCAATCCCTTCAACATAAAGTGTCATCCTGCGGGGAGTGGTAAAGGCGGCTACCCGTTCAAAGTCGATCCTGTTTTCCTTAAGCATCTTTTCCCCTGCCTGCTGCAGTTGATCGATCAATTGCTCTGCCAGCCGCGCAGGAAGTTCTTCAACCCCTATTTCCAATAAATAGTCCAATGATTATGCCTCCTTCTCTGCTAATTGTTCTCCGGTTCAGGTAATTGCAGGGCGTCCCTTTGCTCAGGATTCTTGATCAGCGGATAACCCAACTGCTCTCTTTGGTCGAGGTAAGCTCTGGCACACAGGCGGGCCAGGTGACGCACCCTTCCGATGTAGGAAGTCCGCTCAGCAACACTCAAAGCACCCCGTGCATCCAGCAGATTAAAGACGTGTGAACACTTCAAAACATAGTCATAAGCGGGCTGTACCAGCCCTTTTCCACCGATGCGCTCTGCCTCCTGTTCATACATCTCAAAGAGGTTAAACAGCATCCCGGTATCCGCTTCCTCAAAATTATAATATGAATAATCCACTTCAGTCTGGTGGTGGATATCCCCATATGTAATGTTTCCTGTCCAAATGACATCATAGACATTATCCACCTCCTGGATATACATGGCGATCCTTTCGATCCCGTAGGTGATCTCAGCACTCACCGGGCGGCAGTCAAAACCACCACACTGCTGAAAATAGGTAAACTGGGTGATCTCCATGCCATCCAACCACACCTCCCAGCCCAATCCCCAGGCGCCCAGGTTCGGAGACTCCCAGTTATCCTCTACAAAGCGGATATCATGAGCCTGTAGGTCAATACCCAGGTAAGAAAGACTCGTCAGGTAGCGGTCGATGACATCATCAGGTGAAGGCTTTAAGATCACCTGATACTGATAATAGTGCTGCAGTCTGTTGGGATTTTCCCCATACCTGCCGTCAGTCGGCCGGCGCGAGGGCTCTACATAAGCAACATTCCAGGGCTCCGGCCCTAAAACCCTCAGTGCTGTGGCTGGATTCATGGTCCCTGCCCCTTTTTCCACATCATAGGGCTGCTGGATGATACAGTGCCGGCTCCAGTAACCATTGAGCCTGTTGATGATCTCTTGAAAACTCAACATAATCACTTACCTCCTCTTCATCTTTTATCGTGACCCGGCTTGCTTTATTGGGTGACAAGGGGACGGGGGTCGTGTCACTTTGATCTCTTCTGTTCCATTCAGGTGGGAAGACAATTCCCTTTCCAACGACTAACCACCAACTAACCACCAAAAAATCCCGCCCGTGCAGCAAAAAGCTGCAGGGACGGGATTCCCGCGGTTCCACCCTGCTTGGCACAGTCTTGCGCCCCCTTAGTTTTATGCAGGCTTTACTTCCCCAGCTGATCTACACCGGGGTTTCCTCCTGCGGCTCCGAAGCCCCTTCACCACCTGGTTCGACCGGTTCACACCATCCCCGGCTCCCTGAGGCAAAACCAAAAGTGGTTACTCTTCTCCATCATCACCTGCTATCCTTCAATTTATCAATTCGGTAGTCCACTGTCAAGCTTCTATTTGTATTTCAATTTCTTTTGGGACTTCCTGCTCAGTCTCTTCTCCCTCATCCTCAGCATCCTCACCTGCAATCTCCAGGGTGCAGTCGTTAAGCAGTGCGGTCACTGTACCCACAGCACCCAGCACAGCCAATTCACCGCTCACCAACATCCCTAACAGGCCAATTGCCCCTACCCCGGCCGGGACCTCAACAAGTGTTTCATCACCCTTCTTCAGGCGGACTTTGGTGGCAGCCCCTTTTTCCAAGATGGCTTTCCATTTCCCACAAAAGCCTTCCCCTTCCCCTTCCCTTTCTTCCTCCAGCACAATCAAAGCCGCAACAAGATCCCCACCGGCACGGTCCAAGGCATCTTTAGCCTCTCTATAACTGACATCCATCCGCTCACGGATAAGATCCACCTTTTCCAACTGCTGATCCTCCATACCATTCACCTTCCTTGGGGTCAGGCTTGAGTAATTTACTTTCTACCCGGAAAACAGAGGTCGGAAGCCGGAGGCCGGAAGTTGTGAAAAATCTGCTTCCGCCGGCTCCTTAACATTCGATTTCAGCCTCTGTTTTCATCATCTACTGGTGCCGCCAAGGCGGCATGGACATCTATACCTTATTATGCCCATTCCCGGCTCCCCCATCACGGAAGGTGTCTAAAAGAGCGCGGGAACGCGGCTGGACATCCCCATGGTAGGCCAGGAATCCCTGTAAGAGACTGGCCAGTTCTCGCATAATCCTGGGACTTAGCCTGGCTTTAACGGCCTGCTCCAAGGGAGAGCGCAGAAAATAACCCATGGCTCCTAGAGTAGCCGGAGAAAAGGAAAGTAGACCCTCACAGCTTTTCGCACAATCAGGACAAACCACCCCTCCCTTTTCAATGCTGAACCAGACCCGCTGTACCTCTCCTGCAGCAGAAGAGAGCGAATGATTCCCCTCCACACACTCCGTCAGGGAAGGACGATAGCCGAGAATATCTAACAGTTTGAGTTCAAAGACACGGGCAGTAAGCTCCGTATCCCCCTGTTTCAATGCCCTCAGCACAGAAAGCATCAGGAAAAACACCTTCGGCTGGGGCTCTCTTTCCGGGGTAAGGCGGCTCACCAGTTCCGCGCAGTAGCTGGCAGTGGCAAAGCACTCCAGATCCCGCTCCAGGTAGGAGAATTCATCCTCAGCCTCCCCCTGGGAAACGGTATCCAGGCTTCTTCCGCTGTACAGAACAAGCCGAGTATGGCTGAACAGCTGTACTGCCCCGCGCAGCCGGCTGGTGGTCTTGCGAACTCCCTTAGCAATGGCTGAAACCTTCCCGGCCTCCCGGGTAAACAGGGTGAGAATCCGGTCGGCTTCCCCGTAGACAATGCTTCTCAGGACAATGGCTTCTGCTTTGTAGATCCCCATCAAAAGACCTCCCCTGATATTATAATGGGAAGGAAAGAAATTGTCCCCTCTTACCCAAGATCTATCTTTACAAAAACTTTACAAAAACATCTCTTGGGTTATCTCTGTCCCAGGCTCCACTACCACAAAATCCTCGTCCCAGTGTCCATATATTAACTTCTTTAGTAGATTAAGAGATCCTGGAAGGACTTCATATTTCAGCCCAAACAGATCCGCTGTCTCCCGAGCGTAATCTTCATAGGGAAGGGTGTCATAGGCACCTGTTTTTATCAGAGCTACTCGAGTGTAGTTTTTGATAGTCTCCCTAGCCACCCAGTGGATCTGTTCCGGGGAGTATTTTTTTGCCCAGGGAACCTCCTGGTTGTAGATGGCCAGAGGGGTTTCCCCATACTCGATCCACCCTTTGGTTAAATAAAATGTACCAGGATCCCTGCGTTGTTGTTCCCCATACTCCTTCCGGGAACCGAGAAAAAGGCTGATACAGTCATCCACCTTGGGAATAACAACCTTAACACGCCTTGGCTTTAAGCCCACCACTCCGTTAGAGCAAAGCCCATAAGCGAAAAGGGCAACCTGATAACCGCTCTCTCCTTCAACTTCATCCAGACATTCCCGCAACCTCTGATTTAACTTATTGGGGTGGTTGTGCAGACCGAATTCCAGAACTTTAATAGAGAGGTCCGCGGGAGCCACCTTTTCAATCTCAGCACCCACAGCTTCACAGGTAATTAGAGCCGCTTTTTTTGCATTCATGCCAATCCCCTTTTCGCAAATTCTCCTCCAGCCATTTTGGTTTACCTATTGCTGTTACTGATATTCTTGTCTCTATAAAAATGTCCCTCTCTTCAAAAAAGATGTCTTCCTGATTTGTGACCAGTCCGTAGCTTGCTGCTCCGGCTTTTTCTATTTGCAATGCTGCTTTTTTTGAAGCCTCTGTAAGTGCGAATTCAACGGCCTCATCATAAGAGGTTAACTTTATCCTTTCCCAAGGAGTATGAACAATAAAGTGATCATACTCAGGTTTGATTAAAACCTCTACAACCTCAACAACATTGCCGGAGGCTGCTCCGATGGCATTGGCTATTTCCGCATAAGCCGGTATCGTCAATTCCAGGTTTAATTTGTGGGCTACTTGGGGCAAGTAAGCCTGTACAGGAGCCCCTATAGCAACTAGCGGCAATTTTAAACGGAAATTGCAGTCTAATAGATCCTCATCCTTTGGATGCAGCACTTTATTGATAAAATAAATAGCTCCGGCATCCTCATTAATATTAAAGTGATTGCCTTCAATACCAATAACACTGTTCAAAATAGCCATGGAAATCTTATTTGTAATAGCATCCATAGCCAACTCAAGAAACTCTTGATAGTTTTTCTTCATTTTATGAGCAAGGATCTTGACACCTAAAATAGATGCTTCCCTGTTCAACTGATTATACCGCCCATTGGCAATTACGATATCAGTAGGTGTCACAGAAGCCTTCTCTATGATACCTATATTTACCAGGCGCCTCAGACCTATACGGAAAGGATCCACCTGCATCTCATTGGCCAAAAATCTTAATGTATGAGGGCGCTGTTGTAGTATTTTAACAGCTTTTTCTTCAGTTTCTGTCAGTTCAACAGGAACAACTTGCTGCACCAGGATATAACAATCAGATGGTTGACCAAAAAATGAATCTAAATTAGTTGAATTCAATTGGCAGTCTAGTTCCTCAACCAAATGGGGGTATTTACTGGCCGCTAATGCCAATGGCCAAACCCTCTGTGGACCGATTAACAGTTCGTTATCTTTATTCACCTGTAGATAGCTATCCCCACCGATCCCATAGGTATTAATCTTTGCTGCCCTAACCCGGGTCGCCCACCCTCCGACAACTGCTCCCTCATTATTTACCTTGGGCACTCCATTCTGCAAAACTGCAATATCAGTGGTGGTCCCACCCATATCTAATACAAAAGCATCTTTTGCTTTCGCTAGAAAAGTTGCCCCAAAAATGCTTGCAGCAGGGCCAGATAGCAAAGTATCAATGGGTTTTTCCCTGGCCAGACTCTCACTCATCAAAGTACCGTCACCCTTGACAATCATTAACGGAGCACTGAGACCCTCTTTATTTAAAACTTCTTTAACTGATTCAATTAAAGAAGCTATAGTTGGTAGCAGCTTTGCATTTAATGCAGCAGTAACCGTGCGTTCATGAAACCCCAGGGATCTAGAAAGCTCATGGCCGCAGATCACAGGCACATCCAGCATTTCCTTCACCAATTCCCGAGCCCTCTGTTCATGCTCGGGATTGCGAATACTAAAATAACCGGAAATAGCCACTGCTTCAACTTTTCCATAAAAACTTCGGATTGCATTGCGGACTTCCGTTAAATCCAATTCCGCTTGGGGATGACCACCTACATCATGACCACCGCCTATCACCTCATATATTTTTACCGGCAGCTCACCTATTGGTTGATGGCCAATTAACAACAACCCAACCTCACCACCACGCCCCTCTACTACAGCATTGGTCGCTAAAGTAGTGGAAAGCGCCACCATCTGTACAGCTTTAATGGCATCACATTTTAATCTTTGAAAACACTCGGTAATACCTTCAGTCAAATTATGATGGGTAGTCAGCACTTTAGCCTTGGCAATAATTTTTTTGGTTGCTTATGTCGAGAATAACCCCATCTGTATACGTTCCTCCTGTATCAATACCTAATACCAGTGACATATAACTATCCCACCCTTATGAGTTTATTTGCATCAATTATAGCCCGTTGTTAAGCTTATAAAAGGGTAAATCCTCTTCAGACCAATCCACTTACCTTAATAGAGCTGTCCTTATCCCCTGTTTAACTTACAAGTTGCAAATTGCCGGACCAATCAACGCTACAATCTTCACCATCCTATTTTCCACACGCGTCTACAGGTAATAACTCCTGCCACCTTCCATGGTGTCGATTATCATTTTATTGCGGTCAGGCAACTTGGGTATAAATTTACCGTGTCGAGAATCAGGTGAACACAATAATTACTTGAGGGCCACACCCAGGTATCTGTTGCTATAAATATAACATGAATAGATTATGCCGGTGAAGCACTTTAATAAAACTGACCTCACTGGCCTGCAATTAAGCCAATGAGGTCATAAACTATCCGGTTACAGTATTCGCATTCGCATTCGCACAGTTTATCCTTTTAACCCTTATCTCAAAACCACCACTTCAATAGCTATCAATATTAGTACCTGGCATGGGCACCGTTAACTCTGTCAACTCTCCAATCCCAGTCCTTTGCGTTTGGCGGCGATGTGTTCCAGGATCAATCCTGCGGCCTTCATCGGATCAGTTTCTACAGCAAAAGCTGCACCTAAAACATCCTGGGCACCCTGGGTCAGGAGTTCTGTAAACTTCTTCGCTCCCAACACCGGAGGCACTGTTCCCAGGACTGTGAAGATGCCCGAGCCAATCACATAGGAGCCGATGGAAACTGCCTTCTCAGACATCCACTCAGGGGCTGCACCTGCTGCAGGCAGGTCGCTCATATCCACACCCAGGGCATTGGCGATGGCTGCTGCAGTCACCAGAATCCTGCTGATATCCACACAGGAACCCATATGCAGAACCGGTGGAATTCCAAGAGCTTTGCAGACAGCACCGAGTCCCGGCCCCGCCTCATCGGCAGCCTCAGGCAGCAACAGTCCCGCTTTGGCACAGGCGATAGCCGCACAGCCGGTTTGTACAACTAAAACATCGTTCTTAATCAGTTCCCTGGTCAGTGTCAGGTGCCCGTAATCATGCGAAATCTTCGGGTTGTTGCAGCCGACGATGGCTGCGATCCCTTTGATCTGACCGGCCTTAATGGCATCCAAGAGTGGATCCAAGCTTCCGCCCAGGGCTTTGATAATGGCCTCCACACTGAAGCCGGCCATGTATTCCATTTCCTCATCAGGAATCTGGATCAGTTCCTCTTTCCTATGAGAGAAATTATCAATGGCCATCATGATGATCTTGCGTGCTGTATCCAGAGCTGTTTGCTCACTGAAAGGCACATGATCTGCTCCCGGAAAACGCGCCTTGGGTGAAGTGGAGATAACCTTTGTGTGATAACACCTGGCAACCTGTGTCAGAGCAGGCATGATGCACTGTACATCAACAACCATGGCATCTACAACACCGGTCACCACTGCCAACTCCTGCTGCAGGAAGTTGCCCGCAACAGGCACACCGTGACGCATCAAAATTTCATTGCCTGTACAGCACATTCCACAGACATTAATTCCATTGGCTCCCTTCTCCTGAGCTGCTGCCAGGAGGTCATCCTCTCTGGCTGCCTGCACGATCATGTCGGAAAGAACCGGCTCATGTCCGTGTACAACGATGTTGACCTGGTCCTCCTTGAGCACCCCCAGGTTGCTCTGACCCTTGATCGGCTGCGGAGTTCCGAAAAGAACATCAGAAAACTCTGTGGCAAACATGGAACCGCCCCAGCCGTCACTCAATGCTGTACGCACACCGTGCAGTGTTAAATTAACATAGTCATTATCTACACCTATATGGGTGCGGTGCATGACCTCAACGATTTCCCGGTCAACCCCGCGCGGGGTGATCCCCACCTTCTCCCAGAGCTGTCTCCTCTTTTCCGGGGCACGGTTCAAGAACTGAAGTTTACCTTTAACCATCCCGAATTCTTCCATAGCCTCCCGTGCTAAGTCCCGGGCGATCTCCTCTTTGCCTCTCCCCTCTTCAGGGATACCGAACTCAGCAGCTAAGGCACGCAGTTTCCCCTCATCTTTGATCTGATAGCCCTGTGTCTCACCTGCAGCTGTTTCATAAAGGGTTGTAACGATATCTCTTCCATGATCCGAATGAGCAGCTGCACCCGCGGCGATCATCCGCAAGAGGTTGCGGGCAGCAATGGTGTCAGCTGTTGCCCCACAGACCCCCTCCTGGGGTTCATCCCCAAAGGGGTCGATCCGGCAAGGGCCCATATTGCAGTTGCGGCAGCAGATCCCTAAAAGACCAAAACCGCACTGGGGCTGCTGTTTTTCATAACGATCCCATGCGGTTTCAATTCCTTCCTGCGCGGCCTTATTGAGCATTTTTAATGATGCCTGATCTACACTTTTCTCTCCCACAAAACTTTCCTCCTTTCCCTCATTCCATTGCTGTGTTCTTCACAGCTATTCACTCTCAGGAACAAGGACACCCCATCTTCCGGCATCTACCTCTGGCCTCAGACATTTGTTTTCAGGGCAATATGTAGTTTTTAAGGCCAGCAGAGGTGAAAACAGCAGCCGTAATCAGGGAATGTCATAAAACAACATCAGGAAGCTCATGGAACTTCCGGCATCCGACATCCGGCATCCGACTTCTGTTTTCCAGGCAGGCACATCTGTTCTGCAAGGCTGCGGAGCTTTCTGCGCTGCGTCTCCTCCGGTGTCATATAAAGCAGCGCCTGAGTAGGACAGGCACTGACACAGGCCGGTGTTTCTCTGTCCGGACAGCAGTCACACTTGACCACAACCTTGCTCCCCTGATTGCGGGCGATGGCACCAAAGGGACAGGCCAATTCACAGAAGCCACACCCGATGCAGCGATGGCTGTTGTGCTGTACCGTCCCAGAAGCTTCATCCCTGTACATGGCCCCGGTGGGGCAAACACGCACACAGAAGGCTTCTTCACAGTGCCGGCAGTTGACAGGCACAGAACACTCCCCTGCTGCCTGAACAAAGACACGCTTTCGTGGCAAGACATCCTCAAAAAGAGCCCCGAAAAGTTCTTTTGATTCCGAATGCTCAACAGCACAAGCTATTTCACACGACTTACAGCCCACACACCTGCTCACATCGACTTGTACCTCTTTCAAGATTTCACCTCCTCCGGGAGAAATGGAGTTGACATATTAACTACTTCGTTTTTTTGGAGAATAATCCTTCTGTTACATGGGGTCAGGCTTGAGTAATTGAATTATTCCGACTTCTGGCATCAGACCTTTATTTTTAAGGTAGATGTCCAGGCCGCTTCATGGCGAAACCAACAGAGGATGAAAACAGACAAGTCAGTTCATGATGCTTCCAGGTGTCAGAAACCGTCCTTTTTCTAATGACGATGTTTCCGTGTGCTAAACACCATCTTTTTTCTAACGGCAAACGACTAATTACCAACCACCACTTTGACCTCCGGCCTCAGACCTCTTTTTTACGGTAGGATAGTGAAAAACGGTCAGTATCCCCTGCTCAACACGAATTAATGGATCGGGTGTTGTAATGACATTGGAGACACCCAGAGTGCTCCTGGTTTCCAGTGTGACACCTGAAAGTGGGTAGTAAAAGCCTTCCAGTGTAACACCTCTTGCCCTACCCACTAAGGCCATGACCGAAACCGTTTCACCAGGACAGCCAGGCAGTCTCAGTTCGTCACAGACAAGATAAATCATCTGGGCAGGGGAGGCAAAACGTACCGCAATACCTTGTTCGGCTAATACAGCTGCAGAAAAAATGCTCCCCAGGGTGTGGTCCAGCCTGCTGCCTGTACCCCCCCATACAGTAACTTCAGTGGCTCCCTCTTTTTCCGCCAGCATCAAGGCCAGGTGTGTATCGGTGTAATCCTTTTCCACAGGATAGACCAAAAACCTACAGCCGGCAGTTTTAAGTTGTTCAAGCTCCTTTTTCCCGATAGAATCCAGATCACCGATAACCAGTTGGGGCTCAATTCCGATTTGTAAGGCCATCGATGCTCCTGCGTCAGCACAAATAACGCGGTCGAAACCCTGCTGCTTCCGGTACCAGTCAAGCTCACCGTACTCCCCATTTGCTAAAATAAGAAACTTCATTAAGCTTTCCTCCTAAACAATGACAGTCATCTGGTTGTGACCGGCACCAACTTCCCTCTGAAATCAGGTAATATTGTGCAACCAGTGTAAAGCAGTTCCTGGGCACTTCAGACATCTGACTTACTGTCTCCAACCTCTATTTTCCAGGCAGGTATCAATACCACCCAGGCGGCACCGGCAAAAAACTAAATAACTCAATTACTCAAGCCTGACCCCTTATTGTATAATAAGCTTAATACTCAAATTTTAAAGAAAGGAAGGGGACAGCTATGGACAATATACCGATCATCAAAGATTATCAACTAACAGCGTATTTTCAGGAACTGTCGGCAGATTCTCTCTACCCCAGTGCCGGATCCTCCGCTGCTATGACTGCCGCTCACGCCGCAGCCCTGTTTGCCATGGTCTGCCGGGTGAATCTGCGCAAAATCAGCGAGGATCTATCAGCGGGTGAAGCGAGTAAAGAAGAGAGCGAAAACAGGAAACTATTCTGGGAAGAGACACTTCACCAGGCAGAACTATTCTTAGAAAGATCTCTATCCCTCGCCCAGGAGGACGGGTTTGCCATTAAGTATTTTGTAGAGGGAGATCCCCTGGGTCCGGGAAAAGCAACAGAGATCCCCCTGGAGATCGCCCGCTGTACAGGAGAGATCATTGCCTTGATCACAGATGCCTTACCCAAATCTTATGCTCCCATTCGAGCAGATGCGGAGTGTGCCCGCTGTCTGGCAGAGGGAAGCAGAAAAGCCGCCCTTACTGTGGCACAGCACAACATCCCACTGCTCAGTGCAGAGGAACGACAGAATTATGTCGACCAAATAGTAGAGCTGGCATTCCCCGGGTAAAACGAGGAATCAGCCCAAAAATGCGGCTATTATGCCCACAAGAAAGATTCCATCGAATATACCTGCTCCTCCGATGCTCACCATCTGCCCCCCCAGGCTCTTAAAGTATTTCCAGTTCAAAAGGTCGGCCCCGATCAGTGTACCCATCGTTCCCGCCACATACGCCACCGGGGCAGTATAACCTTGAGGTGCCAGGATTAGGGCGGCGGCAGCAGCAACAAGGGGAGGAATAAAAGCAGGCATCACAATACCGACACCCGGTTTAGGTTTGGCCATCAACTTAGCTACAACAGTGACAGCTATGAGAGCAAAAAAGGCAGGCCAAAAGGGTGCCCTTCCACCCAGAAGCAGGTAGAGGGAAAGAACAGCTGGCAGTCCGGCTCCTCCCACATTTATGCAGACCACCTGCTCCTGCACAACAGGAGGGTAATAAAAGAAATACGTTGACAGGGGATGTGCCTGGCGACCCTGCACCTGTATCCGCCGCCGCGAAAGAGGTATATTGATCAAACTGCCGATAATCGAAGCCGTCAAAAACAGAAATGCACCCTGCTGGGACATGCCGAGACGGGAAAAAGAAAAGGTTGCTACATTGAAGAAGACAAGAACCAGCAGCATTGGAACCAAAAGCAGCAAGAAAAGAAATGAAATCAAGTAATTCCCCCCTTTTTGAATCAATAATTCACTTTTGTTAACACTAATTATAATACTACGGGAAGTCAGGCAATCCCTTTAATAACAGGAATAAAGACATCAATTATTGAACCTCGAAAATGAGACCTCATCCTTCTTTGTTGGGGGGTTAGTATTCTTCCAAAGAATACTTGTTGAGGTCTCACTTCTATTTTTGACCCCGTTTTACCTACTTAAACTTTACACTACCCTTTATGAGAAGATATCAGTATACCGGAAGCCAGTGTAACCACATAGATCTCTTTCACCCCGAAATCGACCAGCACTCTGCTGCACTCCTGAACTGTGGCCCCAGTAGTGTAGACATCATCCACCAGCAAAACGGTCTTACCCTTGATCATCGGAGGCTGTTTTCCAACCTCAAAGGCGCCTTTCAGGTTGGCCTGGCGCTGCTCCCTGCTAAGGGATGTCTGGCTCGGGGTTTCCCTAAGGCGAACCAATGCCTCTCCAGCCATAGGAATTTTGAGAATCCGGCTCACCACTTCTGACAGTTGAGCTGCCTGATTAAAGCCACGCTCCCTGAGGCGATTTTCATGCAGTGGTACCGGTATAACAGCTGCAATAGAACGAACAGGAAAGATTGAAACAGCCATCGATGCCATCAGCTCGCCAAAAGGGTAGGCAAGCTCCCTCCTCCCACAAAACTTGAAGTCATGCAAAGCCTCCCTTACAGCCCCCTCATAAGGAGCAACACCCCGCGCAATACAATATGGTGGTTCACTATTCCTGCAGTCAGGACAGATCTTTTCCTCTTCTTTCACACTTTGAAAGCGGCCACACTTTTCACACGGGGTGAGACCATATGCCAGCTCAGCCCACATCTCCACACATACGCGGCAGAGGTGCCGCGGAGACCCCCTGCGCCCGCAAACAGGGCACCCTGCTCCCTCAGGAAAAAAAAGCCCTCTTACAGCAGATGTTACCCCAGACAGCAAAATACCACCTCCCATGAATCAGAAACGGTTCTTCTGATCCACACTCCTGATCTATTTTCACCCTGCGGAGTGTTACCTATGTGTTGAACCATTTGTGTTACCCATGTCTTGACCGAACTAGTAATCCTTTTTCCAACGACTAACCACTAACCACTTACCACTTACCACTAAATTACTAACCACCATTAATACCGAAACCGTCCCACATCTGTATTTCAAAATCTACTGAGTACTTTTTCCCAATCCTCCCGCAGATAACCCCTGCGCATAGCTTCCCTGTTCAGTCCGATGATCTGTGCCCTCGCTTCCCGCATCGATCTGCTTGCCCCGGAGGAGATAAACCATATCTCACCTGTGGGATATTTAGGGCTGCGTCCACAACGGCCGGCGATCTGCACCAGTGTAGGTGCATCAAAAACCCCCTCCTGCCCGGCAGCCAGGACCAGTACATGGACCCGGGGTACTGTAACCCCCCGCTCCATAATGGTTGTCGTCACCAGCACAGGAAATTCCCCCGCAAAGAAGCGCTCCCTTTTCAGGGCACGATCCCTATCACTGGCATGTGTCCATTCGACACCCTGTGCATCCAGGTGTTCCAGAGGGGGCTTTCCGGCTGCTGACCGTAAAGCCTCTCCTACCTGAGATGTAAGGGCAACCGAAGGAACAAAGATAAACAATCTGGCCTCCGGCTTTTTTAAAAGTTCGGCTGTGATGTCAAGAACTCTGCGATTAATGAGCAGCCTTTTTCCGGAAGTTTTAAAGGGGCTTACATTAAGAAATTCCGGAACCGGAAGGGGAAAACCATGTGGGCGGACAGGTATTTTGATGACCTCAACCTCACTGCTCCGCGCAAACATCCAGGGAGCCGGAGTAGCTGTCAGGTATACAAGCTTCCCCCCAAACAAGCGGGCCTTTTCTACACCAAAGTGAAGCATCCTGCTCCCCGGAAAGGGAAAGGCATCACCTTCATCGAGAATCACCAGGTCAAAACGGCGGTAAAAGCGGAGTGTCTGGTGTGTTGTTGCTACAACCAGTGGAACATCTTTTCCATGACCGCCGCTGCCCCCGTAGAGAGCATTGACACGACCCTCTCCAAAGGCCTTGGCCATACGGGGCGCAATCTCCAATACCACATCCCTCCTGGGGGTAGCAAACAGCACCTCCTGCCCATGCCGCAAAACTTCATCGATCAGGGGAAAGGAGACCTCTGTCTTCCCGGCTCCACAGGCTGCCCAGACAAGACATTTCCCCCCTGGTTTTCCCTCTCTGCCAAATTTCAACAGGGTATCTGCCGCACTCTCCTGGGAGGGTGTGAAGCGGATCTCCCCCAGCAGTTTCGCATATTTCGCCGTCCTACGTTTATCACCGGCCGCAGAGATTTCCTCAGCTGAAGGTAAAATAAAAGCCGGATGCCGGAGGTCGGAAGTCGGAAGTTTGAAGGAACTTCCAGGGCAGGTTCCGAAAGATTTCCTCGCTTCGGCTCTGCTTTCATCTTCTGACAGTGCCGCCTGGACTGCATTGTCGTCTGCTCTGACAGATAAGCCCTCGTTAGAAACCCCTAAAACCAGAGGGCAGCAGAAAATCTCCTGGCGGCCATAACGGCCATGGCCGCCCCTCGTGCCACCATCCCCCTTCAGCAGCCTCCAAAATCCCGCACTGAGAAAATCTCTTTCCACTAGTGAACTGTCATATGCCGTATACAGCTGGTCACAAAAACAGAGATTCCCCAGAACTCCACATTCTGGACAGCTGCAGCACTGTTTACTGCCGCACCTGGCACAGGACCGGGGCTCAGGAATACCCTCCCACCCGCAGCGCTGACAGTAAACAAGACTCCCTTTCACAAGATATAAAGCAGGCAGCAGCAGGGCTCTCCTTTCCAGGCAGAGACACTGAAGAGACAGGGCAAGGGCCTCCCGGCTAGCGGACCCTATAAAACGAAAGATCTCCTGTATGGACAAAAGCCGCCCTTTTAGGAGTTTCTCCACATCCTGCAACTCTTCGCGGTCCGGAAAAAGGAGATCATCAGCAGTTGCCAGATCACCTTTACAAGCATAGACATCCCTTAGCCCCAACCTATACAGCGATCGGCGGCAGTGATCCCTAATACTTTCCACAGCCAGCAAATTATCGGTCACACCCTGCCTGTGATTATATTTTTTATACAGTTCAAAATATACACGGGCTGCAGTCCCCAGGGGCAGGGGAGGAGTAACCAGGTCAAAGAACTCATACCCCTTTTGTTTAAGAAAGGCGCGATCAAAGGAGGGAACAGATGAGAGGAAAAGCACCTTCTTCCCATTGCCTTCAGCTGAATATAATTGAAATAATAATTTGCCCACACCCGCTCACCATATATATAGATATCAGAAACTATAGAACCCGCCCTTACTACAGGTTCCAACCAGCAACTTCACAATCGCTCACTTTCTGGTAATAATTCCTTGCCAAAATAGAAATTCCTGCTTTCCTATACATTGTGAATAAACCAGAAGACGATTTCTACTGCAAGTCATAAGATTTATAGATACACGAGGAGCCACTCCCTTATATATGACCAGCGACAATCTAAAACATTTAGACAGCGTAGTATAGACTGCTTGATTTAACTCAAAGGAATCATGCTTCAGCTTTTCCTCGATTCTTCCTTGAAGAAAGCTGAATACTAAATCCCCTGCTGTAGAGCAAGGGTTGTCTCTGATAATATAGCAGAGTTCTATACAATGCAGATCAGTTGGCAGGATAGAATGCGCCGGGAGTTCAGCTGAAACAGGTGCGCAGAGAAACCTTGTCCCCCACTCTGCTGCCGGTCAGGCGGGCCACACCGGCAGGGAGTTCAAGGACAGACCGCGCTTCTCGGACAATGGGGCTGAACCGGAAGGGGTGCATCGACTCGATGATGTGGACGATTACCATTTCCTCATTCAAAAACAGGACATCAAAAGGAAATGCCATAAAGCAAGAGTGAACAGAATTGCAGGGCTTTAAAAGCAAACCGGCGCCTACAGGAAAGGAGCGTCTTCCCAGCAGTCCCTTGAACCGCTTCCAAAAATCAAAGGCTACTTCAACATCCTGGACCAGGACAACACCTCGTGTGGTGTTGAAAACCTCCATCTCAACCTCTCCTTTACATGTATATAGCTATTTACAGGTGCCGGAATATTTGCATCATCGCTGGCCCCAACAGCACAACAAACAGGGCCGGAAAAATAAAGAACAGCAGGGGAAAAAGCATTTTCACCGGAGCCTTCATCGCCTGTTCCTCTGCACGCTGCCGCCGCTTGCGGCGTATTTCATCGGACTGCAGCCGCAAGATATTGCCCATTCCCACACCCAGCTGATCTGCCTGAACCAGCGATCTTACAAAGTTGCTGAGGTCTTCAGCACCGACGCGATCCGCCATATCCTGGAGGGCCTCCCGCCGCGACCTGCCTAACTTCATCTCCTGAAGAGCACGTCCCAGTTCCTGTGCCAGGACTCCTGGAAACCTTTCCGTTACCCTGACCAGGGCAAGGTCAAAACCCAAACCCGCTTCCACGCTCACTGTCAAGAGATCCAGAACATCCGGCAGAGCGCGGACAACTTCCCGTCTCCTTTCCTTGATACGCATAGAAAGAAGATATTCCGGAAGCAGCATTCCACAAGCCAAAGCTACGATCAAGAATAAAAGCAGATCTTTTAAGGAGCTTCCCAGGGCATAACCCCGGAATAGTACTGCTCCAACAGTAACAGCAGTGAAAATCACCTGCAGCAGCCGGAAACCGCCGGCATCCAGCCCCATAGGATTACCTGCCGCCTGTAGACGCTTATCAAGCTGAACCCGCTTCTCACTGCTCATGCGGTGGGTAAAGAGGCGCGTCACCTTGCTCAGCAGTGGCTTCCCGATTCTCTGCCACAAAGGCAGTTGGAGGTCATCCCGGAGCCTCGGGTTGGTTTGCTTGTTCTTGTTCAGCTGTGCCAGGCGCCCGGCCATCAGGATGCGATCCTGGAAAATAAGCCGGTAAATCCCCACCATCAGCAGACAGCTGCTGGCAAAGACCAGTGCTAAGGCAAAATAGAGCACCCAATAACCCACCCTTCAAATAAATTCACACTTCAATGTTTACAATCCGCTTGATGATTAAAACCCCTATAACCTCCCCACAGGCAGATCCCCCCAGAAGGGCGATTCCTATAGGTTCAGTAAAGAGCATGCCGATATAGCCGGGGTTGATCACCAAAAGGAGTGCCAGCAGGACCACCGGCAGCAGCCCGATGATCAACCCGGAGATCCTACCCTGGGCAGTAAGTGTCTTAATTTCCCCTTTGATCCTGACCCTCTCCCGTATCGTCCCAGCAATATTGGACAGAATTTCAGCAAGGTTTCCTCCTACCTGCCTCTGGGTAAGGATGGCTGTGATCACCAACTCCAGGTCATCACTCCCTACTCGGCGGGACATATTGTTCAAGGCTACCTCTGTCGGTGTCCCCAACTGCATCTCCCGCAGTGCTCGTTTGTACTCTCCGGCTAAAGGGTGAGGGGTTTCCGCAGCAACCATCTCCATGCCCTGCAAAAAACTGTAGCCCGCCCGCAGGGCATTAGTCATTATCCCCAGGGAGTCTGCCAGTTGGCTGTTAAGAAGCTGCAGCCGCTTCTGTCGCCTTATATTCAGGTGAATCCAGGGCAGCATACAAGCTATCAGCCCACAGAAAATAGCTATGCGCAGGTTTCCTGTCAACAAAATCAATAATAAGGGAAAACCCACAGTAAGAACCAGAATCAGGAACAGAAACTCCTCTCCCTTAAAGGGAAATCAGCCTGGGCAAGCCTCTCTTCCACCCGATCAGAAAGCTTAAATGCAGCGAAAAACCTCCCACCCCAGCGCAGCAAAGACCTCCCCATATCTTTTTTCTCACCCGGCACTTTACTTCTATCCGGGGGATTCTGCCTGGTATAACGGAGCAGGCGTGCCTCCAACTGGTGCCTGTCACCTGAAATCAGACCGTAAATCCCCATAATGAAGAGCAGTGTCGCTGTAAAAGTAAAAATCAAAGCCAGAATCATGCTGACACCCCGCTAATAGAAGATTTCGTCCGGAAGTGAGATACCCGCATCCGCAAATTTATGCATAAACCGCGGCCTGATTCCTGTACTCTTGAACTCTCCTACAACACGGTGCTGTTCAACTCCATACTGCTTAAAAATGAATAGATCCTGCATGACAATTGTATCCCCTTCCATCCCCTGCACCTCTGTGAGATGGGTCACTTTTCTACTGCCATCCTGCATCCGGCTCTGATGAACAACAAGATCCAGAGCAGATGAGATCTGCTCACGGATAGCCCGCACAGGAAGATCAACACCTGCCATAAGCACCATTGTCTCCAATCTGGCCATCATATCCCTGGGTGAGTTGGCATGGCCGGTAGTCAAAGACCCGTCGTGCCCGGTATTCATCGCCTGAAGCATATCCAGTGCCTCACCACTCCGCACCTCTCCCACAACAATCCGGTCAGGGCGCATCCTCAGAGAGTTGCGCACCAGGTCCCTGATAGTGATCGCCCCTCTCCCTTCAATATTGGGTGGGCGCGACTCCATGCGCACCCAGTGTCTCTGGTGAAGCTGAATCTCAGCTGCATCTTCAATAGTTACGATCCGTTCCCCCTCCGGAATAAAGGAGGACAGCACATTAAGGGTAGTAGTTTTACCGGAACCTGTACCCCCGGAAACGATGATATTGAGACGCGCCTTGACACACGCCTCGATAAATTTAGCCATCTCCCCGCTAAGTGTACCGAACCGGATCAGATCGTCGATCTTGTAGGGGTCTTTACTGAACTTCCTGATGGTTAATGTGGGCCCATTTAGGGTAAGAGGAGGTATAACAGCATTGACACGGGAACCATCGCTGAGCCGCGCATCCACCATCGGAGAAGATTCATCGATTCTTCTCCCCAGGGGGCTGACGATCTTTTCCATGACCCGGGCAACATGGGCGTCATCCCGAAACTGCACCTCAGTTTCTTCCAGAACCCCATTTCTCTCCACATAAACCTGTGAGGGGCCATTGACCATCACCTCAGATACTGTCTCATCCCTCAGCAGCGGACTGATGGGGCCAAGCTCAAAGACCTCATCCAGCAGTTCCTGCAGCATCCGCTGCTGTTCATTGCGGGACATGGAGATCCCTTTTTCCAACAAGTGCTCTGCCATGATCTCCTTGATCTGGTTTGCGGCCTGTTCCCGTTCCTCTTCACTGACCTTATCTGTTTCACCGGATATTTCTTGTTCCAGCTTTTCCACTACCTGCTGGTGAAGGGAAAACTTTAGATTCCAAAAAGTATTATCCCTGGGTACGCTCTGAACCGCTGTCTCCCCGCTGATGGATCCCTCTTTCTGTAACCTCTTGAGAAGAGACATGATACCACCCCTTTTGCAGTCAATTCTATTAGTTCGTCAGTGCACCCAGCAAGCCACCAAACAGCCCTCTGGGTTTCTTAGTGGATTCCGCTGCTTTTTGGTTTGATCGCGCAACATCCCGGGACAGATAGCGCATACTTTCAGCGACCCTGCTCTGGGGATTGCTGAGAACAAAGGGCTTGCCCTTATTGACTGCTCCAACAACTATGCGTCCATCACTGGGCAGTTTGGCTGCCAGAGAAACTCCAAGGCTCATCTCCACATCCTCAGAGCTGATCCCCAGTTCCAGAGTTGACCGGTTCAGAACCACCTTAACCTTCTCTTTATGGTGTAATGAATCCAATACCTCCATACCAAGCTTGATGTTTTTCAGTGTAGGCAGGTCAAGAGAAAGAATTAACAGGATCTGCTGAGCGTAATCCAGGGCTACCATACTGGGGTCAGTGAACAGCCCCGGGGTATCGATGATCACATAGTCATAGCGTTCTTGCAGAAGCTTGATTACCTTTTCGACAAGCTGGGCGCTGACCAATTCAGCATATTCGGGTCGAGAGGGGGCGGTCAGAACACGCACTCCGGAGCTATGCCGCACCATATATGACTCCAGGAGTTCTTCGTCAAGGTGATTCAGCTCAGCAGCCAAATCGGAGATCGTCTGGCGCGGTATCAGGTTGAGCAGCACCGCCACATCCCCAAACTGCAGATCCAGATCCATTATAGCAACGGAAAAACCAAACTCCTGGGAAAGGCAAGCAGCCAGGTTCACTGCTATCGTAGATTTCCCAACACCACCTTTAGTACTGAACACGGTGATCACCTGACCGCCGGGGTCATCCCCCTGTACACCGGAAATACTTTGCAGCTTGACCTGACGCCTTTGGAGGAGATCGTAGACGCGATAAATAGATGAAATCAGTTCATCACTGGTGAAAGGCTTAACGATGTACTCTCTGGCCCCGGCGACCATCGCCTGACGCAGGTATTCCTGCTCTCCCTGGACTGACATGATAATAATTGCACAGCCAGGTATCCCACAGGAGATAGCTTCTGTTGCGGCAATACCATCCAGAATAGGCATATTGATATCCATCAGAACAATATCGGGCTTAAGTGTTTCTGCTTTACTAAGAGCTTCTTCTCCATTACGGGCCTCCCCCACAACTTCGATGCGGTGCTCAAAGCTAAGCAGACACCTGATATTTTCGCAGGTTTCCGGCACATCATCTACAATTAAAACACGAATCTTTTCGTGCTCCTGCAATTGACCCTCACCCCTGTCTTTTCTCCCAGGCCTTTGACATAGCACACTATGTATGACATTAACTGCTAGGTGTCAAAAACTCACCCATACTGAAAGGAACAATAGTCTGCCGTTCGTGGTCCACCGGGCTGCGCAGGGCAAACCGCATCTTACCCTCCTCGTTGGCAAACATCAGTGGTCGCGCCTCCTGCAGTGTCACAGCCAATGTCACTGTTTTTACCTCTATCGTTGCTTCTGTTTCCTGCTCCCGGGTAACCTGCGTGTTTTTGCCCACAGCCAGGACAAGCACATCCTGAAGCACCACAACTGAGCTCTTGCCCTGCTCTCCGGCAGTCACAATTCCCAGGATGTCAACATGGTCACCTGGCTGGAGATGCCAGCCCACTGCCGCCACCTCATCTACCGCCACAGTGATCGCCCTCTTGCCGGCAGGGATCTGGTAAGGCAAACCAGCCTTCGTATCCCCCTCTTTCACAAGGCGGTCTTGAAGCACCTGCTCTCCAGGTATAATAGCGTCCAAGGCAATTTTGCCCACCACATCATCCAGTGAGCGCAGTGCCCTGGAGTGAATGGAGTCCACAGGCACCTTCACCAGTTCCACCATTTCTTTAGTAATATTAGTATCTTTTGGTATCTCCACCCTGGCTTGGACCACCTGGGCTTTCTCTGTTTGGTCTGCTTTCTCCACAGCATTTTGTAGGTAAAAATAGCACATCCCAGTAGCCAGAAGTGCCAGTATAACAGCAAGAATAATCATCAACTTGGGCCGCACTTTACATTCCACCTTTTCAGACTTCCGACTTCCGGTATCCGACTTCTGTTCTTTAGGTTGGTAGTTGGTACAGATAAAATTCCCCGGGGTCTTATCCCATTGAAGAAGACGAATGTCTTTTCAGGATAGTTAAGTCGCATTTTCAAACCCGTGTCATGACTTAATCGAAACTGAAATGATAAAAAACCTTAGTAAAGCAGTTTTACTGCATATGCACCATAATCAGTTCCTCCACCCAGTTCCCCGGAGACTACCATTTTGACAAAACGCCCCACCACATAATTCTCATTTCCTGAGCCCCCCACCCCTTCCAGGAAAAAGGCGGCAAAACCAGCTATTTCTACCTCTGCGGGGCTCACCACCTTGATCATCGGAACAATCATAATCCGAGGACACTCCAGGTCAAAGTTGCTATGGGTGCATCCTTTTTTACACTGCGCAATGCGGTACTCAACACCCTGAGATGTGGGGCCAGACATGTTTCCGGTTTCAATGGGTATCCGGTCTCCCACCCGCAGAATCGTCTGGCAGCCGTTTTTTATATGCTCACGGTATTGATCGGCTCCACCATCGCCAAAAGCCAAGGCACTGTACCAGCCGTGCATCTTGCCATCAGCGTCGGCTACAGCAGTCCCGGCTCCCTGTTTCAGGAGATATTCCGCTCCTTTTACTAATTCTTGCTCCTCGATGCTGAAAGGCACCACTCCAATTGCCCCGGTCAGAGAACCTGTAAAGGCGGTTGCTGAAGCATTTACCTCCTGGTCTGTGAAGCCCAGCACCCGGGCGAAAAGAAAGTGCACATTCTGTCGAGGTTTCACTGTAATAGACTGATTGTCAGCACCAACCTCTATCACCAACTCATCCCCAGATATGCCATTGGCCAACACATATTCCCTGGCCACATCCATCGCAAGCTGCGGATTCATAGGAAGTTCCTGAGCACCGGCCAGTGCTGCGGCATCAGCCGTATTCACCAGACGGCTCCTGCTGGTGTAAAGAAGGCCGATATCGACTACCAGAGCAGCACAGCCCAACAAGACCACCAGACCTAAAGCTACCAGGATAATAACCGACCCCTGCTCCTTGGAGAGCATTTGTGTTATGTTAACTAACTGCTTGCGAATTTTCCCTCTGCATTTCTTAAACACACTGGCCACCTCCTCATTCCATGCGCATAATTGCAGCAGCCTCAAGGGGGTATGGATTTGGGATAATTTGTCCCATAATCGGAGTCAGAATGGGAACATTATAGTGCACCTCCACCTTGAGGCTGTCCCCCCGGGAACGCCCTAACTGGTCGTTCGGGTCGATCTCTATCTGCAGACGAGACACATCAAGACTCCCAGCAATACGCTCAACAGTCTCCAGGATCTCGACATCACTTCCCCCCTACAACCCCGACCCTGGCGCCCTCGCGGGCAGCTGTGTAATCACCAGATTATCAAAAAAAATAATACCAAAATCGATAATTCCAAAAACCAAGAGCAGCAGAATGGGAAGCACCAGGGCAAACTCTAGCATGGCCTGGCCCCGATTATTCCGAAACTGAAAAAGCATTCCCTCACCCCCCAGTGCATCCAACCTCCGGCATCCAACGTCTATTTCAGGGCAGGAGTAGTTTTCGTGAACTCTTTTCAGACAACAGGACGATCCCTTTTCCAACAACTAATGACCAACCACCAACCACTAACTCACCAAGTAGGCAGCAATGGTACCCAGAAAAATGGCTAAACCATAAGGTATGAGAGAACTGTAGGGCGTGCGATCAATGAACAGCAGTGCCCCCTTACCCCCTCCCCCCTACCCAAAACACCCAGAGCAACACCCAGGCGCTTCAGGGTCGACAGAAGCCGGCTCTGCCACAAAAGAACGAGGATGGCAATCACACCGCCGATCAGTGCTGTTGCCAGTGCAGTATAAAGTGCAAAAAGGGGGCCCTTTAAAGCCCCCACTGCACCTAAAAGCTTTACATCTCCGGCTCCCAGACCGCCCAGGGCAAAGGGCACTATAAAAATCAGAACTCCTGCAAGCAGGCCGGTGATACTTGTCCTCAATCCAGGCAATCCTTGGTGAGCAGTATTCAGGATAATCCCAGCTGCAGCAGCCGGGAAAACTACTTTGTTGTAGATCTTTCGCTCCCGCAGATCGGTGATCAGGCAGATCAGGATTACGATAAGGATGGCAAGATCTGCTAAAACTGCAAGCACCGCCTTCACCTGCTTTCGCAAACAACCTCATTTCATACTTCATGCTTCTCACTTCAAACTTCCCACTTCACAACCAGCCGGCCTTTACCATCACTTATAAAACTCAGTTAATCCGCTTGCAAAGCTATTCTATGTAGCTGGAGAAGCAGCGGCATTGGTAAGGGCATCAGTTGCCATTTTGGCTCTTTAACTCCGTCCACGCTTTACCCTGCTATTAACCTGCTGGAACTACAAGTTTATCCTTTACTGCATTAAATATATCCTTGAGCCCGTCACCCATAAGCCCAAGCACCGCTATAACCGCTACCGCAATCAACGCCAAAATTAACCCATACTCCGCCATACCTTGTCCCTCTTCCTCACAGAAAAACCTTTTAGCAAGTTTCAACAATTTCTTTGCCTCCCTTCTCATATTTTTGCCCTGCCCTGAGTTCTCTGGGACTATACTAGGATCTCGTCCCTATTTGATTGAAAAGTCGAACTTCGGTAAGGTCCTATTAAATTATAGGCATTTCAAGCAAAATAAGGAATCGTCCCGAGGTCTTAATTTGTTTAGGTGCTCTATCCTGGTTCCTGCTAGACTGTCGTCCCTACAAAAGAAGGCTTTTCGTCCTTACTGCTTCGGATTTTAGTCCCAGACATAACGCCAGGCATGAAGGCAATTCCAAAATTAGGGATCTTTTCCCCCCGTAAGAGGCACCGGGCCAGGGAAGTGACCGTCCTTAGTCCTACTCTTTCTGTGAGCAGAAAATAGTGGACGACTTTTCCCTGGCAAACTTCGAAACCGGCATCCAAAGCTGCATTATAGCTTTGAAGATTTTTACCGTATAATAGGGTAAAGTTATGCTTGCGGAACAGGCGACGCAGGATTTCCGGGGTCTCATCTGTGGATGCGTCATCATAAACAACCAGTTCAAAGGAACGCTGTGAGGATTGATAATAGGATAGGAGTTCTTTGATGGCTCCCTCGATGATGGGAGCCTGATTGTGGACGATAAGAAGAAGGCTGAGATCCGGGACAAAACAGTGGAGCTGTTGGAACAGATAGGATTTTCGGAAAGCAGTGAAGATAACCAGGCCGCAGAGAAGAATCACCGAGAGAACCAATAAAAACATAATGGCCATTTTTACCCCCTCCCCTTCACTATATGCGTAAGACAAAAGGGGGGTTAAGGGTTTTAAAGCTCTACCAGGTTGTTTTTTATGGCATATATCGCGGCTTGGGTGCGATCAGTCACTTTTATTTTGCGGAAGATACTGGTGATATGGTTTTTCACCGTCTTTTCACTGATAAACAATATACGAGCAATACCACGATTTGGTTCTCCCATGGCGATCAGGGACAACACTTCTTTTTCTCTTTCTGTAAGGGCACTGATCCCTTCTTCTTTTGCAGTGGCTGTGCTGAGGCGGTTATATTCTCCAAGCAGTCTTCCGGTAACCACCGGGTGAAAAGCGGGTCTCCCCTCTAGAACATCATAGATCGACTTCATAAGTTCAGCTGGTTCCACATCTTTTAACAGGTAGCCGCTGGCACCGGCCTTGATCACTTCCAGCATCTCTTCATCTTCAGCAACAGTAAGAATGATAATTTTAATATCCGGCATTTCCCTGCGAATCACTCGACTGGCTTCTTTCCCGCTGGTGCCGGGCATTTTTAAATCCATGAGAATGATATCCGGACGCAGGCTGCGGGCCAAATTTATGGCACCCTGACCATCACCCACCTCCCCGGCTATTTCTATATTTTCATCCAGTTCCAGTACCCTTCGCAAACCCTCTCTAATCAAGGGATGGTCATCAGCAATAACTACTCTTATTTTCTCCATGTGTTCTCCCCTCCTCACCAACAGGAATTACCACATTTATCTCTGTACCCTTGCCCAATACGGAGTTCACCTGTAAATCACCTTTTAGGACCTGGGCGCGTTCTCTCATATTCAGCAACCCGTAATGCTCCTTATTCTCCATTGCCATTTCCGGATCAAACCCCTTGCCATCATCCTGGATGACGGCAAGGACCTGCTGGGGATGTAGTTCCAGTTTCACTGTCGCCCCGCTGGATTCAGCATGTTTCTGGACATTATTCACAGCCTCTTGGATGATTCGAAAAACAGCCAGTTCGAGGGTTCTGCTGTACCTCCTCTCACTGCCGAATAAAAGCAATTTAACAGACAGGCTGTGCCGTTCTTTAAGATCTTCAAGCAAGCGACGCACCCCCCCCCGGCTAACCCCAGATCATCCAGGGCCATTGGCCTTAAATCAAAGATAATTCTTCTGATATCTTGAAGGGTGCTGCGCGTCAGATCTTTTAGTTCTTCCAATTTAGACTTCAGTTGTTTGGGCTCATGAATCAATAGTTGTTCACAGTATTCTGCCCGCAAAACAATGTTGGCCATTGCTTGGGCAGGGCCATCATGGATCTCTCGGGAAAGTCGCCGGCGTTCCTCCTCTTGAGCCAGGATAATCTTGAATCCTTCATCTTGCTTTTGTAAATCATCAAGTTTAACATTGATTTGAGCAAGGGCGCCCTGGAAAAACTGCAGGACAATACTGGTTTTTGTAATAAGTGTTTCCGCCTTCGCTACGGTCCGGGAAAGGCGTTTCATGCTTCGTTCTAATTCCATGCGCCGACGGCGCAAATTATTTTCCTGCTCCTGCAGGGCGAGTAGACATACCTGCAGGTCCATGGACACTCCACTGACTTCCTTTACCATCACCTCATCGTATTGATGAAGATTGCAGCTAACATCCACCAAAGACAGCTGTGATTGCTTTTCCAACCGGGTGAGCTTGTCTATTTCCTGAACCGTCTCCAAAGTTTCGCATTGAGTCGTAATTAGATCCTGCTGGACCCGCTCCAATTCACAGCGGGTATTTTCGGCAATGTCATAGATAGCATCCTGGCCTCTCTCTATTGCATTAAGTGTCTCTTTGACAACTCGATCAAGTGCTTCGACCTCCACCCTCCAGTACCTCCTGCTTTTAGAGCGGTTGGAAGCCGCTCTCTACCTTGTTATGTTTAACCATTTCGACATATTCGGGGATCTTTCCTGCAGGTTTTAGAAAATATTTCTGAAAATATAAACACTATGGACTTAAAGGCCTAGGAGCTGACGGACACTGTTCTGTAGCATACCTAGCTGTTCACTGCTGTTCGCTTCCACATATATCCTGAAAACCGGTTCTGTTCCCGAGGGACGCACTAGGACCCAGCTCCCATCATCCAGAAGCAGCTTTACCCCATCAATGGTCAGACGATTCGACACTTTCCGATCACTAATCATCTCAGGCGACCACGCTCGCAGCAAGTTAATAACTTCTTCCTTTTTCTTATGGTCACACTTCAGGTCAAGGCGAGCACTGACCAGACAGCCAAACTCACGGTTAAGTTCTTCCTTCAGTTCTCTCAGGGATTTACGCCTGCAGGCCAACATTTCCACAATAAGTGCTATGGCCAAAATGCCGTCCTTCTCCGGAACATGCCCTTGAACACTCATACCCCCGCTTTCCTCTCCACCCAGGACACTGCGGTGGTTAATCAAAGACTGGGCAATATACTTGAAACCAACCGCAGTCTCCATCACCGGGAGCCCGTACTCATCTGCAACGCGGTCCAGCATGTGGGTTGTGGCTACAGTGCGAGCCACAGCACCCCGCCAATTACGGTCTTCCATGAGGTAATAGAGGATCAAAGGCAGCATTTCGTTTGGTGACATGTATTCACCATTACTGTCGATCACACCGAAACGGTCGGCATCTCCATCCAGGGCCAGCCCCAGGTCGGCTTCCTTCTCTAGAACTGCTTCCTTCAAAGGAACAAGTCCTTTTTCATTAGGCTCCGGGAGGGAGCCACCAAACAATACATCCCGATAATTATGGATAACATCCAGCTCGATCTTTGTTCCCTTGATTATCTCTTCTAGATAGCCCCTTCCTGCTCCCCACATTGGATCAAGAACAATTTTCATGCTGCCGCGATGAATAAAGCGATAATTTAACATTTTTTGAAGATGAGCAAGATAAAGCGGTTTGGCATCCAGATCACGGATCAGGCCACACTCCCGCCCGGCATCCTCGGATAGAGAGCAGACCTCCTCCACCTGCAGGTTCTCTAGATTTTTCTCGATGGCTTCTGTTATCTCCGGGGTGGCGGGACCAGCGTATTCGGGAATGAACTTGATTCCATTGTACTCCGGGGGGTTGTGGCTGGCTGTGATCATTACCGCCCCACCCGCATCCAGGGCTTTTATAGCAAAGGCTGTAACCGGAGTTGGAGTGGCATCCACTGTCAGCCAGGAATTGATGTTGTTTCCGGCCATCACCCCAGCGACAGCAGCTGCAAATTGCTCAGAAAGAAAGCGGCTGTCATAACCGATGACAACCCCTTGACCGGATAGCCCGGATTCCTTCAGAAAGCTGGCAATGGCCTGTGCTACCAGGCACACATTGGCAAAAGTAAACTCCTTAGCTATAACAGCCCGCCAACCATCTGTACCAAATTCGATTCTATTCACATCGCTCCCCCTTACTTTTTCTCGACATAAAACCATTAATTCTAACCTCCTGTCTAATTATAGTACATTTACCAGCCAAAAGGATCAGGGGGACGGTTCTCCTGATCTATTTTTAACCCACAGAGCATCCCCCCTTTCCAACAGTCGACAACTCACCACCCATAACTAAGCTTAGGAAGGCGGTTTTTGTAGAGGAACTTCATAACCTCATTATGGGGCAGAGCAACAACGGCCAACGACCAACCATTCCGCCGCATTGAGGATATCTCTCTGCACATAATAAATCTCGCCCAAACATCTTTTTCCAACGACCAACCACTAAACCGTCCCCCTTACACGCAGAAATGCGCCGGGAACCGTCCCCCTTGCACGCTAAGGCAAATAAAAAGAGCGCCACCTTAGTTGAAGGGACGCCGAATTGCCTGCTTTCAATGCCACTATCCCCCCGGGTCATCCTGTATCCTGGTATTATGAACAACCTCATCATCTTTTTTATCCACATAAAGGTTCCCCTGGGCATCAAGGATGGCCAGGTGTACTTCTCCCGGGGTCTGGATTCCCTGTTTTTTAAGTTCATTGATCAACCAGGACTCATCCAGATTGTTCTGGTCCAGGTTTTGGTAGATAATTACCCCATCTATGATCAGTTCACTGCTCAGTCCCTGGTACTGGCTCTCTAATTGAAGATCTTCTGCGGTAACCGGCTTCTTTGACGATTTCAGCAAAACGCTCAGCCTTCCATCAGCTTCCAGGACAGCAAACTCAACATCAGATATGTTAAATACCCCCTGGCTGCGCAGCTGCATCAACAGATCATCAATATTATACTGAACATTTTTCATATGCTGCTCCATGATCTTGCCATTCTGGATAATCAAAACAGGTTCTCCGGCCAGCACTTTGCGGACAACACGGCTTTTCAAGGTAATAAACCTCACCAAATAATTCAAAATAGAAAAAACAAATAGCGCCAACAGCAGCGGCCAAGGACTAATCCGTGTTTGGATGACAATACCCCCGGCGATAATACCAGTGGTTATTCCTGCTAGATACTCATAATAAGTGAGCTGCCCTGCACGCTCTTTTTCCAGCACCCTGGCGATAATTAATATCGCAAGAAAAGCTATAACAGCCCTGGCAGTCATTTCTAAATAAAGAGAAGTTACAGGCAAAGGAGTATCCCCCTTTAGTTGGATTTATGACGATGACAGAGGATCTTAATTGCCACCTGCCGGAAGAGATCAAAAACATCCTCCCGTCCTTCCAAGCGCTGATACCTGACCGCTTTTGTTTTCTCAGTCATTTACAAACTCACCTCTCAAAGGCATTGCATTTTAGATCAATTATTAACGTTTTAACCCTTTTTTATGCAGAAAAAAAACCAAGCCACGCTGTTAAAAGCGTGGCTGGTATTTGAGAAACCTGTAAAAACCTAAGTGGCAGATGGGGCCTTGGTCTCTTCCTTCTTGGCCTCAGTGGCCGCTGGCTTTTTCTGTTCATGGAAACTGGCTTTCCTGTTGTCTGTGCAGTAAAAACCAGACCCCTTAAAAACAATGGCCACATTGCGGGAAATCAACCTCTCCACAGGTTGTCCACAGGTCGGGCACTTTTCAAGAGCCGGTTCGGTAATACGCTGCGTGACCTGGAAACGGCCGCAGTGTTCACACTTGTAATCATAAGTCGGCATTTAGCGTCACCTCTCCAGGAAATCTTTTATCTCACAAAATATCTTTATACGCCATTACATGAACTTTGTCAAGGGAATTCCCTGATGTTCCGCTGATGTTCCCTGGGTGATTTATTCGTGAATTGACACAAAACTCTGGACCACTTGTGAACACATAATCACCTCACCAACTAATTATAGTGGTATATTCGTGGATACCCGGAATGCCACAAAAAGTGTATGCAAATGCCAGGATTGACTCATTAAAAAAATGCTGCTCTCAAGAGAGCAGCATCATCAATATAAATATGGATTAGAATCCTTTTAACCGATCTTTTCAAACGCATCCTTGCCTGCTCCGCACACAGGGCAAACCCATTCATCGGGCAGTTCTGCGAAGGGTGTTCCTGGCTCGATGTCGTTTTCCGGATCCCCCTCTGCGGGGTCATATTCATAGCCGCAAATTGTGCACTCGTAGATATCCATGCCCTTTCTCCTTTCATTTTCTTTGATATAAGTGGGAGCAGATGGAGGGGTGCTCCCTCTTTTCACCTGGTGATAATAGGCATAGGTCATTGGGTTGCTCTGTTTTAAAACCTCTGCTGCAGTCAGCTCTCCGATAAAGATGTTGTGTGTTCCTGCATCTACACTTTGAATCACTTTTGCTTCAATAGAGGCCAATGCATCATCTACCAGATAGGGCAGACCTTGCGGGGTTGTTCGGTAATTGATACCCGCGAACTTGTCCACATCTCTGCCTGACTTAAAACCAAACTGCCCGATCAGGGAGAGAGGAGTTTCCTGGCGCAGGACGGAAACAGCAAATAACCCGCTTTTCGTAATCAACTCGTTGGTCAAATTCTGTTTATTGATACTGATGGCAATTGTAGGTGGTTCACTGGATATCTGAAAAACTGTGTTAGCAATCTGCCCATTGATCCGCTCACCGTCTTTGGATGTAATCACATACAGACCGTAGCTGACGCTGTGCAGTGCTTTTAAATCCATATTCTATCCCCTCCTATTCAATAGCCCCGGCAAGCTTGACCCCAACCTGCTTGAGATTATCCAGGTCCTCTTTGCCGGGAACGTACTGCAAATTCACTGTCTCCTCAGGCATTTCCCAGCCCATCTCTTGTAGTACAGAAGCCACTTCACGGGCTCCCTGACCTCCCCAGCCAATAGGAGCCAAAAGCAAAACCTGTGCGCTTCTTAGGCCGCAGTCCTTTGATATAGGTGAGAAAGGCGGCCACAGTCGGAAGCATCCCATTGTTGATGGTGGATGACCCTACCAGCACCAGTTTTGCTGTTAAGATATCAGGCACAATCTGCGAAATATGGTTTGTCTGTAAGGATTTCATGGTAACAGGGACACCGCTGTCTTCGATTCCCTCCTGAAGAGCCAGGGCCATTTCCCTGGTAGAGCCCCACATGGTATCGTAAACTATCACTGCCTTGCGGTCGGTTTCATTGCTCGCCCATTTACGATATTCCTTGAGCAGTTCGGGAAGATATGACCCCCAAATGAGCCCATGACTGGGGGCGATCATTTCCAGAGGGAGGGTTTCCACAACATCCAGGGCCTTGTTGACCTGATCCCCATAGGGGAAAACGATATTGGCATAGTAGGAAGCTGCCGCCTCATGGACGATATCCCAGCCCAGCTGATCAACAAAACGTTCTGTGCTGGCAATATGCTGGCCAAATGCATCATTGGACAGCAGCAGCTTGTCCTCCGGTATGTAGGTTACCATGTTGTCAGGCCAGTGCACCATAGGGGTTTGCACAAACTTCAGGGTACGGGAACCGATCTTCAGTTCCTCACCGGTTTTGACGAGGATATACTCCCAGTCCTGTTTGTAGTGCATCTCTAAGCCTTTTTTCCCCTTCGGTGTGGTGACAATTTTTGCTTGCGGAGCTGCTTCCATAACCTTCGGAACACTCCCGGAGTGATCCATTTCTACGTGGTTGACCAACATATAATCGATCTTCTCCGGGTTCACAACGGCCCTAATTCTGCTCAACATCTCATCTGCCAGGTAATGTTTGACTGTGTCTACGAGGGTAATCTGGTCATCCATGATCAGGTAGGAGTTATAGGTTGACCCGTGGGGTGTAACATAGCCATGGAAATAACGGAGATCCCAGTCGATACCGCCAACCCAGTACACACCGGGTTTAATCTCGATCGGCTGCATATAAATCACCTCCATCCAAATACTTTACCCGTTTGCCTTCCATAAACCGTGAAGATTGCAGTAGGCATAAACATCGGCATCAGGCTTTTCGCAGAAAACCGCTTTCGGCTCATCTCCCGGAGAAAGAGATACTCTCTCGATGCCATTATCAGTTACTACCGCAATCCACTCTATGTAATGCTTGTCTGTCATCGGATGAATCACAGAGCCTACATCAACAGACAGTCCCCCGTCTGCCCTGGACACTGCCGGGACATGTTTTTCCTGTGATGCATCAGTGGTATTGGCCACAAGTTGTGCCATAGGTTTACCGCAGCACACCAGCTTTCCGCCACCGTTTTTGATCAGCTCCACAATATTGCCACATGTTTCACAACGATAAAATGCAACCTGTTCTTTCATCATCAGGGCTTGACCACCTTTCCGAAACGAGATTAATAGTTTTCAGCCTTGATCTCAAAATACGCCCTGGGATGATCGCAGACTGGGCAGATTTCAGGTGCTTTTTCTCCATAATGGATATGGCCGCAGTTGCCACACTTCCAGGCTTGTTTTTCCTCTCGCACAAAAACCTGATCCTCTTTGATGTTCTCCAGCAGCTTAAGATATCTTTCCTCATGCTCTTTTTCAATTTTGCCTACATGTTCGAAAAGAAAAGCAATCTTGGCAAAGCCTCTTCCTTTGCTGTTTTTGCAAACTCCGCGTACATATCTGTCCATTCGTAATTTTCACCTGCGGCAGCATCCTTCAGGTTTTCGTCTGTTGAGGGAATGCCGTCATGCAAGAGCTTAAACCAGATTTTGGCGTGCTCCTTTTCATTTCTCGCAGTCTCCTCAAAAAAACTAGCGATCTGAACAAACCCGTCTTTCCTTGCTTTAGAGGCATAATAATCATATTTGTTTCTCGCCTGTGATTCACCGGCAAAAGCAGCCAATAGGTTGGCCTCTGTCTTTGAACCTTTTAGTTTCATGATTAATTCCTCCTTTAATAATTAGTTGCTACCAAAACTATCTTATATTAACGGTATCTATGAAAGCAAATTGAGATATTCACATATGAGCCCGTATTTAATAAGTTACAGGCATTATCACGATTTTTCACCATAATTCCATAACATACTCTATAAGGCAACCACAGGCTCACCATGAAATACTTTCACCCGATTAACGATATTCTACCCAAAATAATTACATCAAATAAAAACAAAATAGTCGTTCCAACAAAAACCAAACGACTATACAGAACTGACGCATAGCCTCTAACTAACTACTGGCCGGTCACAAGGGTTTCCAGAGACAGAAAGAAATAATTTTAATCGAAAAAAGGAAC
>NZ_CDRZ01000091.1 GCF_000946815.1 Syntrophaceticus schinkii
TGCAAAATCAATCAGTGAACGAGATGGAGACTGATGCGGGTGATAGAGATTCAAGGATTTGCCTGGGTCCCAACCTAAGTAAACTACTCTAAATATATACATCCGTATCTGTTGAAAGACATGAAAGTGAATCGTCTTGCTCATGTCTGGGATGGTGACATAATCTATAATTGCTTGAGACACGGATTCATGTATTTATTCGTTATCATTGACCGTTATATCGTAGATTACGAACTAAATACCCCTATGGACCGCTATTGTGTACTGGAGTGCTTGAAAAGGTCTTTCATGTTTAGAAAACTGGGGATCATAAACAGCGACAGGGACAGCAAGTTTCCCAACAAGGACTATGTTGAACTACTTCAAACAGAAGAGATTAAGATCTCTATGGAAGGCACAGGGGCGTGCGTTGGACAATACCTTCGTGGAGCGGTTCTTCCGACCCGTAACACTGGTACCTTAAATCGCTTGGATATAGATACCCCGTTGATTGCTTCCAGCAAACATCCTTGAAAATGGCAGTTTAATATTAAAAAAAAGGAGGAGACACTTTAACTTATTTTATAAAATATATGTCTTGATGACGGGGGGCACTATATGCATAGTGGAAAAAATACTCAGAAAGGAGGTATTTACTATGGAAATTAATGATTTTAAAGAAACCAACGAAAACAAACAAGAAGAAATGGAAAAGAAATTGTCAAAATTCAAGTTGGAAAATGTTTTAAGTTTATGGTATTTAATAAAATCAGCTAGTAAAGCAACAATTATAGGTAGTAAAGGTTAAATACTTAATGGACAGAGAGGTAGCATTAATAAAAAAAAGAGGCTACCTCTTTGAATTAACTCATGGAAAATTGTTCTACAATAAGATAACTGATAGCAGGTGAGGCTGATCATTTAGATGATCTGACCTACGGCCAAGTAATTCTTCAAAACAAAGATGCTTAAAATATGGAAGAACAAGATGCGAGCTGATTCACGTTTTCCGGGGCGAGAGCCTCAACGAGTTCCGGCTGATTGCCATCCATCTGGTAAGAGCTGAAGCCGGTTTGGCAGAGGGTAAGAACCCACCATTTATTAGGGCTAGTTGAACAGCAATAAATTAATAAGGGTCTCAATAATATCTAAAACCGCTACTCCTCATGTCATTAACTAGTTAAGATTATAATTAACCTGAAATCGGCAAGTAAATAGCTTCACAGTGGTCAACAGTACCTGAATCCGTATTAATAACCAGATGTATCCAAATATCCTAATCACATTTACCCTACTGTCTTTTTTATCCGCTAATTAACCGGAAAATGAGTAACATTAACCACCACCCTGTTTCCGATAGGATGTTTTGAGATCCGTATCTTGTTTATAATACAGTCTTATTTGTCGTGTTTCAGCATCTTATAGGGTACAGCCGTTGGACTACCAGGTAAAGAAATTCCCCCAGGTTAGTTTT
>NZ_CDRZ01000092.1 GCF_000946815.1 Syntrophaceticus schinkii
GAGCTGCGAGATCGATCATCGGCCTGGGCTAGTCTTGGTAGAAGCAAAAGCCACAGTAATGAGCTTGAAACTAGAGGAAAACCATTGGACAATACTTCTGCCAATAGTGTTGAGAACCATGAGCGTATCGGTAAGGCCATCAAAGAAGCCTGCATTGGGTGGCAATGCATAGATAACCAGGTAAATATTTCTCGAGATTCACACTACCAGTTAGCAAATCGGCTAGCTTTCACGTGGATGCTGGCAAAGCTCGGTTTTCCTGTAGTTCTACTGTACCTTGGATTTACCGGTGATAAAGGGATCGAAGATTTAGGGACACCATTTTCTGATGACAGCGATTGGCAGAATGCATTTGCTCAGTATGTCACAGGTACAATCCCAATAGATCTATTTGGGAAGCGTCATGAGTTCAACAATGTCCCGGTTTGGCTATTATCACGCAGCCGCCCTGTTATTGGAGTATCACCACCCCCCCGCCCTAAGAAGTCGCTATAGTGCGGCGGCCTGGAATTAGAGGTCCCATGCTGACAAAAATGGCGGTCCAACACCAGGGGCGTTAAATCTAAATAAAACAATAAAGCAAGCCTGACCCCAATTAAAGTATATTCCCCTACCGCCGGTATATAGCTATGATGGTTTCTAGTGCTTTGCGCCCTTCTCTGCCGTCGATATATGGTCTCTACTGCCCTGTATTGACTTTGATATCCTTATGCTCTCTCTTCGATAATGTCACAGACAGACAAAAGTTTTACCTTTTCATTTTTATTGATCGCTTCAGCATGTTTGTGAGCAATTCTGCCGCAGCCGATAATTCCAAAGTTCAGTTGTTTCAGTTTGCTTCATCTCCAAAAAAGTTTGCGATCAGAGCTGCTGCCCTTTTGATTTCATCCCTTTTAGTTCTGGGAACATCGGAAGAGAAAGAACCTGATTTGCTGCCTGCTCTGAGTGTGGAAAATCCCCGGGCTTGTACCCCAGGTTGCTGAAAACAGGCTGCATGTGCAGGGCCAAAGGATAGTAGACTGTGGTGTGGACGCCCTGTGCTTTCAGATAAGACTGCAGCCTATCACGGTCTTTGGCAGCGATTGTGTACTGGTGGTAGACATGACAGCAGTTTTTGACGGTGTAGGGGATCTGAGATAGGGCAGCTTACCTTTAAGTTGTGCTGATCGGCGATCTCTATGATCCGGTCCATCTCTGCCGGCTGTCCGTAGAGGTGAACCGGAAGCAGTGCCTTTGTTTGAGATGTGATCTTCGATGCAATCAATTCAGGGTCTATATTATAGGTTTTGGGGTCTATATCTACAAAGACAGGGTTGGCACCTGTACGAACGATAGATCCGGCGGTAGCAAAAAAGGTAAACGGTGTTGTGATCACCTCATCACCAGGTCCGACACCACAGGCGAGCAGTGCCAGGTAGAGGGCATCACTGCCATTCCCAACACCGATCCCGTATTTTGCTCCACATAAATTTGCTTCTTCACTGATTTAACATGCTCACCCAGGATAAACTGGCCGCTGGCTATCACTTCATTTAAAACAGCTGTGATCTCTTCTTGGAGCAAAGAATTCTAGCGCTTGAGGTCGAAGCTGGGAACAGCTTACTGAAGGTTGTCCTGGCTTATCTTAGCCTCGGGATGAATTACCTCTGTTTTTGAAATCATCAATCTCCTTCTCCACCCGGGGTCTGCCCCACACCAAGCACTTTAAAGCCTACCTTTGCCTTCTCAACAGCAAGAGGTAACCCAACATAACCCAGACCGATAACAGAGACAAGAGCTGTTCGTGCTTCAATTTTTTGCTTTAATTCACCTGCTAAAGATCCTAATAATACATCTGGTAAAAAGTAATATGGGGTAAGAGGGCTGGCGCAACAAACATTACGGGATAGACATGATACTACGTGTGAGCAAACCATACCAGTATAGCAAAAAAGCAAGCTTGACTCCGCCTCATCTCGAACCCCCACCCTGTTTGCAAGGTGGGGGTTCCAGCACTTGATGGTAAGTATATGGGCAACTCTAACAGCATAAAGGCTCATATTGTCCCGTTCGCTTGTATTCGACAAAAGTCTGGTGGTACACGGTACCGTTGCGAGGGGGACGCTTTTCCCCCCGAGCTTGCTGCGGGCTTTCTTTCTTTTGACTATTATCATAGTAGGTGGAGCTGGCTAAGCCGATAAAGCTAAGGACGGCCCGTTTGGAGTAGCCTTCCCGTATCCACCTATTGGCAATGGCAACTTTATCGGCTACTGAGGGTTTTTACGATCGCGGATTTCCCGTAAAATAGCCAGTTCCAATTCTTTTTCTGCAAGTAACCGTTTCAGTTGGTCGTTCTGTAAACTGACTTCTTTTAGCCGTTGTTCCATTGCTTTGGTACGAGCAGCTTCTTTTCTGGGAAGCGCTTTCACGCTACCCCGCTGGCGGTATTTACTGATCCAGGTATGGACAGTACTAGGCGAAATCTCGTGACGTCTAGCAACGATGGCAACATTACCTGTTTCCTGACATTCATGAATAATCTGTTCTTTAAAATCATCACTATAACGCCTTTTTGTCATGGTATCTCCCCCTGTATTTAAAAATGTTACTATGTACAAGGGTTTCTTCCAAATTAATTAGGGGGCTATATAGAAACCATTGGAGATGAAGCGTTTATTGTTTCGCTGAAACGTTTATTTTTTATATTATAAGGGAGGAATTATTTCACCGAATAGAGAAAATATATAAATAGAGGAAACATATGATAAATTCATTAATTTCTAGATACCCTATTTAGCTGCACTAGTTTACTGAAATGCCTATAAATTTTAAGAAGAAGTGTGGTTAAATATGTATGAAATTCGGGATCCCATCCACGGGTTTATAAAAATAAGTAAATGGGAAAAAGACATCCTCGATCATTCTTCCTTTCAGCGTCTAAGGCGAATTAGACAGTTAGCTTGGACAGATATGGTTTATCCGGGAGCAACGCACACGCGATTTGAACATTCTATGGGTGTAATGCATGTAGCAAGCGAAATGTATAAATCTATACTTAGCCAGAAAGAAAGAGTATTCTTATTGAACAAGGTTTGGGGTTTAATGATGACATGGATTTGATCATTGTATCTACTCTGTTACGTTA
>NZ_CDRZ01000093.1 GCF_000946815.1 Syntrophaceticus schinkii
TGAAGCCTGTGATTATCATCGAACTCCGTACCCTTATGTGTCACACGGTATATCGCCCAGGATACAATTATTGCGATAAGTTCCGCCGATCGGCGAATAAAATCCGCAAGCTGGGTGGATGACTTACCCAAAAAAAGACCGATTCCAACGACAATGGGTCCGGGCGAGCTGAGAACAACAGATGCAAGAAGCGTCCGTTCGCCTGATTTGTTTTTCATGGCTACGCACCCCATAGATGCACAAGCGGCAAAAGCACGGCCGCAGCAGCAAACGGACAGGTAACCGTATCCATGCCTTTGCGGGTATAAAGCTCAACAACGGAACTGGCAGCTGCTGTCAGCACAGCTATCGTTAAGCTGGTATACCACGCGACATTTCCGTTGATTAACAGAACGATGAGAACCGAAATTAAGGACACCGTAAACATCGCAAGTGTTCCTTCGACGCTTTTACGCCCTTCTATGAGCTTGCCTTCAAGATAGTGTCTCCCGTATTTTTTCCCGATCAAAGCGGCAGCCGCATCGCCAAAACCCCAGGCGCATATGCATGCAAGAACAAGCCATCTTTCACCCAACCATCCCCAGCAAATACTGTTTAGAATTGCAAACATGCTGAATACAAGAATAAGGCTGTGCTTAATCTCTCCGCTTCTTCGTTCGGTGAGCAGTTCGGAATAACAGTCCAGCTTCTCTGCCAAAGATAGTAACGGAAATACGATTGCAATAAAAATCAGAGCCGCTAGTGATGCAATCCACCATGTCTGGAAGGTATAGATCCATACAAACAATGAACACAGCAATATAATGTGTAAGATTTTACGAAATACTTCCGAGGGAATACGGGCAAAACGCCGTAACAGCAGCGCTGCCGACGCGCATACAAAAAAAGTATCCGCACAATATCCCAAATCCTTGTAGAAATTCAATCATCTCTCTGACTCCCGTGAGTGCAAATTTTCATATACTTTTTCAAGCAGTCTGTCAAAACTCTGGAATTCCGATTCGCTAATTCCTTGCAAGGAAACTTCATATGCTGTTTTATAGGCATGCTCGATCCTTTTGCTAACATCTTTTGCTGCATCAGTTAACATAACGCGATAGGTGCGTGAGTCATCGGCTTGCCGCTCACGATGAATATAGCCCTTGCTGTCGAGAGAGTTAACTGTTCTGGATATAGCGGCTTTGCCGATATCAAGACGCTCGGCAAGCTTCTCTTGCGAGAGACCGTCACTTGTCGAAAGAAGGTGAAAGATGATGTCACCTCCGCACCTGTCAGATTTAATGACGCCA
>NZ_CDRZ01000094.1 GCF_000946815.1 Syntrophaceticus schinkii
AGTCGTTCAAAAACCGGTAGACAGCGTCTTTTTGAAAGGGAGCGGCGCCGGTAGTGATATCCAGGTAGCGGTACAGGTTTTTGCCTAAAAAAACTAAGGTCACAAGAAACTGCAATAGTTCTTTGCAAGAAAAACCCTTTTGTTTTTTGAAATTCGATTTCACGAGTATTTCACCTATCTTGTGTTCTTTGAAAAAGTTTGCAACATAATTGGCTGACCTATTTTCATCGGTAATGTTTTCTGGTAAGATAGAAGTCACAAGAGCACCCTTCTTTCCTTGGTATAATGGGGTTTTGCGTACTTCTATTTTACCAGATTGAGGGGTGTTTTTGTTGTTAAAGTTCAGATATATCAAGGGTTTGAGGGTATTTTTTTAGTGCGAAAGTTGAGTTTTATTATTAACAGCGTTGTCATACTATAGGGGCTCTTTAGTAGTGTTTGAAATAAATAAAATAAATATTAATACGCGCTCAATTTTTATATTTACTATTTGTTTATCATTATTAGTTTTTTCAATTACCGGTCGATTAATAATGGATGCGGGGTGGGGTAATAGGGTATTAGTTTCAAATTTTATTTTTATTTTAGTGTTTTTTTTTGTTTTTAATAAGGAAATATGGAAACACGAAGAATAAAGCATATCCATTATCCATATATTTTATTGGTTTATCTATTCTTCTTTCAAGAAGTCTTATATCTAATTATTTAATCGGGGGTGATATCCATGCAGAATATCAATCATTTACACGTTTGTTAACTGTTTTGCAATGGGATAATTTATTTATTCAAAACCAGCCTGATGCATGTATGAGTATCACAATATTACCTGTTCTATATCAAAAATTTTTAGGAGTAGATTCTATAATTGTTTTTAAAGTAGTTTTAATATTGATAATTGCCTTATTACCAGTTATTGTTTATGAGATGTATAAAAATGATTTAGGCCCTTTATATAGTTTTATAACAGCATTCTTTTATATCAGCCAAATACCCTTTTTCTATTTGCTTACTGGGCAACTACGTGTTGGTATATCGCTATTTTTTGGTTATTTATTGTTTTATATGTTATTTGATGATTTATCTGGAACATTAGGGTCTAAAGTAATTTGTATTACTTTGTTACTCTGTGCGGTCCTTTCTTATTATGTAACACCAATATTTATAACACTAATGCTATTATTATATTGGTTGTTTAATAAAACGTTGTTACATATGAAAAAAGGTGCTTCAATATCAATAAGCTTGATTTTACTATCTATGGTTCTAATATTCTTTTATTGGGGTCAAATAACTGATGTAGCTTTTAGTGGATATGTTAAATATGCTAGTAATATAATAACAAATCTTGGTAATATGTTTGTTGAAGAAATGCGTTCACCAGTTGTACAAAGTATATTCACTTATGAAAAAACTTCTATTTTGTCATTAATACCTGGTTTTATTCAACGGGGTATGCTAATTATGATTACATTAGGAGTTATTGCTTTGGTAGTAAGGCCACAAGCATATGAACGTTTATCTAAATTTAGAATATTAATTTTTACATCTTTTTTGTTATTGATATGTGAGATTATTATGCCTTGGATATCGCATGGCTATGGAGCGGATAGATTGTATCTTCAACTATTGTTTTTTCTTGCCCCAGTTTATATTGTAGCTTGCGATGCTATTAGCAGAACCGTAATAAAATTAAAATATACTAATAATATTATAATACAAAAATTTCGATTAGTTTTTTGTGCTGTTACTATTATTATTATTTTTATGTCAAGCTCTTTTCTTTACCACGAATTAGTAGGTATCAGGGGTAGAGAAATACTTGATAATCAATCCGGTGGTTATCAAAGACTATATATCTATGATAGTGATGTTTATGGTGCTAGATGGATGTCTCATAATAACTCAAGCAGTTTACCAATATATACAAACCTATTGCTTCATTTTCCAAGTACCGATGGGCTTTTTATGTATGTGAGTAAATATCCAGAAATAGTTTTTAACTTGAAAGTTTTTGGACAAGAAAAAGAAATAGAGGTTAAAGATGGGTACGTTTTTGTAAGACATATCGCTGAAAAAAATAATAAGATTGAGGGTTTTGTTTATGCACCCGATGATATCGCAAAAAAAATTAAAATTAAAGACCCCCAAAACCCTTATATAAGTGATACATATAGTTATTTTTTCGATAAGCAAAATAAAATATATGCTAATGGACAGGCCTTATCATATGAGTATAATAGCGGGAGCTGATGCCGGGGTTTATAATAGCGAGAGGATAATTATTACCTTTTGGATACAAAATTTCAATTAATGATAAGGGTGAAAATGTTATAATGGAGATTTTATAAATGTCTTATTTGAAATTTGCAAAAGATTTAGGTATTACCGGTATTACAAATGCCCTTGTAGCATTAAGTGGTTTGGTTACATTGCCTATTTTGACCAAAGTAATTAGGAGTCTCAGATTATGGGATTTGGATTCAGATACAAGTCACGCTTTCGCTTTTACCTACCTTGGCTAATTTAGGGTTACCCTATACTCTTGTTAGATTTTTACCGGGGGAGCAAAGCAAAGAAATTGTAAGAGACGGTTACTATTCTGTTTTTACTCTTGTACTTGTAGTAAGCTCCATTATTTCGATTATTATGTTCTTATGTGCTGATAGTATTGCTGGATTGTTAGGTTGTAGTGGAAAAATGATATGGATATTGTCAGTTATATTGCCGGTTGAGTGTTTAATTGGTGTTTGTATTGCTGTATTACGTGCCTTTCAAAAGATTAATTTATATGCTTTTTTTATAATCATAAAAACATATGGTGAGGTTGCGTTAATTGCATATTTATTGTTGGTAAGGAAACAGGGCCTTGTAGAAGTTTTAATTGCTTCTTTAGTGATAAGAGTAGTTATTTTCATAGCATTGTTTATTCTAATAGGATTTAATATTAATATCTGTATTCCGCGATTTAGCCAAATTAAAGAATATCTTCTTTTTGGTTTACCAACTGTGCCAGGCAATATTTCTAGTTGGGTTACTAATGCTAGCGACCGTTATATTATAGGATATTTTCTTAGCACTGCATATGTGGGCTATTATTCTCCTGGTTATTCATTGGGCGGTATTATAGGTATGTTTGCAATGCCAATTGGTTTTATAATGCCGGCTGTTCTTTCAGAGCTATATGATACAGGGAGAATAAGCCAAGTTAAAAGCTATATGAAGTATACAATGAAGTATTTTCTATTAATAACAATTCCCGCTGTATTTGGCTTATCTATTTTATCTAAGGATTTATTATTAATACTATCTACCCCAGATATTGCAAATAACGGTTATTTAGTTATTCCATTTATTTCACTTGGTTCCTTAATATTAGGAGTGACTATCATCATTAGTCAGGTCCTAGTATTAACTAAGAAAACCTATATATCAGGAACTAGTTGGATATTAACTGCTCTTATTAATTTATTGCTAAATATTATTTTCGTTCCTCGTTTAGGTATTACAGCTGCTGCAGCCAGTACGCTGTTATCATATGTTTTTTCTCTAATTTTTATGGGTTATTATTCGCTTAAATATATGAAGATTGATGTTGACTGGTTATCTATAGGAAAATGTACCCTGGCCGCAATAGTTATGAGCGTTATTATTTGTATTTTCCAGGGTAATGTTATTTTAAAAGTTGTAATTGGTGTAGCTGTTTATTCATTGGTTGCTTATTTGTTAAAGGTCGTGAGTCCTAAAGAGTTTGGATTGCTTAAAGAAATGGTATTTACAAAAGCTTCATAAAATATAAATTATCAATGTATTGGGAGGTGATACTAATTCATGTTCTTGCAGTAATACCCGCACGCGGTGGCTCAAAGGGAATAAAACAAAAAAACTTAAGATTACTTAACGGTAAACCGTTGCTTTTCTATGTGATTAACAATTCGTTAAACTCTAAAACTATAACCCATGTTGTAATGACGTCAGAAGACAAGGAAATATTAGAGTATGCATCAAACTATCCAATTTACCTAAGAGAACGACCTGCAGAACTTGCTGGTGATGAAGTCACACTTGATCCTGTAGTTTATGATGCATATAAGTTTATTGAGGATAAAACGGGAATAGGTTTTGATGTTGTCATCACTTTGCAGCCAACATCTCCTTTACTAAAACCCGATACAATAGATAGTGCTGTTCATGAACTATTGAGGGAAAATGTTGATAGTGTAATATCAGTAGCAGACGATACGCATCTCATGTGGGCAAAGAAGGGTGACAAATATCTACCGTTATATTCTGAAAGAAAGAATAGACAGTGGTTGCCTAATGTATATAAGGAAACAGGCGCATTTTTAATCACGCGAGCTGATAGTATTAGTTGTAGTACAAGATTAGGAGAAAAAATAATTGCCTACCCTATTGCAGAAGATGAAGGTGTAGATATTGATACAATAAATGATTGGTTAGTGGCAGAAGCATATATTAATAGGCTGAAGTTAGCATTTATAGTTAATGGAAATACTGAAATAGGAATGGGTCATGTATACAGAGCTTTGACTTTAGCAGATTCATTTCTTGGTCACGAAATATTTTTTCTTACCTTTGATAGTAATGAAGCGGCTCTTGATATAATTAAAAGTAATGGATATTTAATCAATGAGATTACTAAAAATGACATTGTTAAAAACATAAAGGAGATCAAGCCCGATATTATTATTAACGATATACTTGATACCGATGCAGATTACATAGAAGCATTAAAAAGCAACGATTGTTTTATAATAAATTTTGAAGATCTAGGGACTGGCAGCAAGAAGGCGCATCTTGTATTTAATGCGTTATATGAATTAAGTAATCCCCCGTCACACCATAGGTATGGGCATAAATATGAGTGCCTCAACAGGCGATTTTTAATTCACAATCCAATTAAATTTAAGGAACAAGCAGAGAATCTTTTAGTGACATTCGGTGGTGTTGATCAGAATAATCTTACATTAAAAGTTGTGGAAGTTTTACCAGCACTTCTTAATAATACATCACTAAAGAAAGCTATTATTGTATTAGGGCCAGCATATCAATCGTTAGATAGCCTTAATAGAGAAATAGATACCTTTCCACAAGATATTAAGTCAGGAGTACATGTTATTTACAACTCACCAAACATGGCATTAATAATGAAAGAAGCAGATATCGGGATAACTTCTAATGGCAGAACGGTTTACGAAATGGCTGCAATGGGAATACCCACAGTAAGTATCTCACAAAATGATAGAGAGACTTTGCACCTATTTTCTAGGTATCATAAAGGAATTGAGTATTTAGGTATAGCTCCTAATGTTACACCGGAGAAAATCTATAAGAAAATTATAGAACTGGTTAATGATAATGATAAACGAAGAGCAATGTATAATGCACAGATAAAATCCAATGTTAGGCAAGGGTTGGAAAGAGTTAATTATGAAATTTTATATGAACATAAGAGGTGGAAAAATGAAAGATATAACAATTGGGAAAACCACACTATTAAAAGGAAGGGTGGATAGGCCATATTTTATTGCAGAAGCCGGTGTCAACCATGAAGGTGATATTGAAAAGGCTTATCTGATGATTGAACAAGCCTCAAAAGCCGGTGCTGATGCTATTAAATTTCAAACTTATAAAGCCCATAAACTTGCATCAAAAAATTCTCCTGCCTATTGGGATAGGAGCAAGGAATCTTCCCGAAACCAATATGATCTTTTCAAAAAATACGATGTTTTCGGTGAAAATGAATATATATCGTTAGCAAAATTAGCTGATGAGAATAACATAGATTTCTTATCAACACCCTTCGACGAGGAAGCGGTCGAATTTCTTGATCAACTTGTGCCAGCTTTCAAAGTGGCGTCAGCTGATATTACAAACTATTTACTCTTAAAGTCTGTTGCAAGGAAAAAGAAACCGATTTTGCTTTCTACAGGGGCATCGTCTCTATCAGAAATTTATAAAGCTGTTGAAACTATTTTGGATGAGGGAAATGACCAAATTGTTCTCCTGCACTGTATTTTATTATATCCAACACCGTATAAACATGCCAACTTGGGTATGATTAAACATATGGCTCAAGTCTTTCCAAAAACGATAATCGGATACTCAGATCACACCTTGCCTGAATATATGGACAAGATTCTTTTAACTTCGTGGATGCTTGGAGCGCAGGTTATAGAAAAACATTTTACATATGATAAATCTCTTCCCGGTAATGACCATTACCATGCGATGGATTATAGTGATATTGTGCGTTTTAGAGAAAAGCTTGAATTTCAGTTAAGTGTAATGGGCAAATTCGAAAAACACTGGTTAAAGGAAGAGAGCGCTGCTAGAGAAAATGCAAGACGTAGTATTGTAGCAAATAGATTTATCCCTGAAGGGAAAATCATAGAGAAGGAAGATCTCGTTTTAAAAAGACCCGGTACCGGTATGCCAGCTGAGTTATATTATTATGCACTGGGTGGAGAGGCTTTGCGGGACATAGATGAAGATGAGATTCTTGCATTTAAAGATATTATTCTTAATGATTCTGCAAATAAATAAGCAGTCAAATGTTAAAGAATGCTCAAGAGTGTAAGTACAAAATGGTTTGCACTAATTAACAGCAAGCTCGGGGAGAAAAACCCCTCCCCTCGCAAGGGTACCGTTTACCACCCGCATTTTGTCAAATACCAGCGAACATGACAATATAGCCTTTGTGTTAGGTCCTCAAGCAGGATTCTCGGCCATGTGGTTATCGGTAAAAATGTCTTATAAACTTTCCGATATACCCATTCATTCTCAACTTCACTTTTCAGTAATTTTTATGACTTCACGCAAGGCCCCTTCCCACTCTTTTAGACCACTAAATCCTTGCTGCGCTAACTTTCTTTTCGACAATCTGGAATTCTTCGGTCTTTTCGCCTTAGTTATATAATCTTCCGTTTTTATCGGTTTAACCTTTACTTCTAGCCCTGCTTGTTTAAATATTTCAGATGCAAATTCATACCAACTACAATACCCTTCGTTAGTGGCGTGGTATATCCCATACTTTTCAGTTTGGATCATGTCAACAACTAACCTCGTTAAGTCATATGTATATGTTGGCGAACCAATCTGATCAGCAACTACAGATATTTCATCTCGTTCTTTTGCTAATCTGAGCATTGTCTTAACAAAGTTGTTGCCGTTTTGCCCAAAGACCCATGATATGCGGATAATAAAATATGTATTTAACAGCTTTTGAACTTCTAGTTCTCCCTCATACTTTGTTTTTCCATAATAGTTGATGGGATTGGGTTGGTCGGTTGCCTCAAAAGGCTGGTCTCCTTCTCCATCAAAAACATAATCTGTGCTGATGTAAACCATTTTTGCATCAATAGCTTTACAAGCTGCTGCCACATACTTTGTTCCCAGCACATTAACGTTATAACAGAGTTCTCTTTCATCCTCTGCCTTATCAACTGCAGTATATGCTGCACAATGTACGACAACATCTGGATAATAATTAGTAATTACCTCATTTGTTTGGGCTTCGTTTGTTATATCCAGTTCATTTATGCTGGTCTCCAGACATTCAATACTATTCTCATTTAATGTTTTGACCATATCATATCCAAGTTGGCCATCAGCACCTGTTACTAAAACCCTCATGTAGTTGCACCTTCTCTACTTCCATACATTCTCGTATAATATTTTTGATAATCGCCATTAATAATGTTTTCCCACCAAGAACGATTATCCAAATACCACTTTATCGTTTGTTTAATTCCATCATCAAACAATGTGGTAGGTTCCCAGCCGAGTTCTCTTTTTGTTTTTGAAGGATCTATCGCATATCTCATATCGTGACCAGCTCTATCTTTAACATATGTAATTAAAGATGCTGGTTTGTCTAATTCTTTCAGAATGGTCTTAACAACTTCGAGGTTTGTTCTTTCGTTGTGGCCACCAATATTATAGACTTCGCCATCTTTTCCTCTATGAAGAATCAAATCAATTGCAGTGCAGTGATCTTCTACATACAACCAGTCTCTAACATTTTGTCCTTTTCCGTATACAGGTAGAGAATCATCCTTTAATGCTCTAGAAATCATAAGTGGAATTAATTTCTCTGGAAATTGATATGGCCCATAGTTATTCGAACACCTGGAAATTGTAATCGGTAAATTAAATGTCCGATTATAAGCCTGCACTAATAGGTCGGCAGCAGCTTTAGATGCTGAGTATGGTGATGATGTGTGAATTGGTGTTTCTTCAGTGAAAAACAAATCTGTTTTGTCTAGCGGTAAATCACCGTAAACCTCATCTGTTGATACTTGATGAAATCTCTTGACGCCATAAGTTCTAGATGCATCCATCAATACTTGAGTACCTAATATATTTGTTTTAAGAAAAACACCTGGATCTTCAATTGATCTATCTACATGCGATTCTGCTGCAAAATTTACAACATAGTTAAATCTTTCTTCTTTAAAAAGATTAGTTACTAATTCTCTGTCTGTAATATCACCTTTAACAAATCTAAAATTTGGGTTAGCCATGACTGGTTCTAATGTAGAGAGATTTCCTGCATAAGTTAAAAGATCCAAACAGACAATCCTGTAATCAGGATATTTATTAAGCATATAAAAGACAAAATTGCTTCCGATAAACCCTGCCCCACCAGTCACTAAAACATTCATTAAATATTCCACACCTTTCATTAATAAATAAAATTGCTATCACTATCTTTAAGCAGTGGTGCTTTGACATCCTTTTCTGATAAGATAGGATTACGAATTCCCCAATCAACACCTATTTCCGGATCGTTGAAACGAATACTTCTGTCACAATCTGGTGCATAATAATCATCTACTTTGTATTGCACTTCAACATTGTCTGTTAATGATAGGAATCCATGTGCAAATCCTTTGGGGATAAGAAGCTGCTTTTTATTTTCTTCTGTCAATTCTACTGCCACCCAATTTTTATAAGTTGGTGACCCTTTTCTAATATCAACTGCCACATCAAGAATTTTCCCCTTAGTACATCTCACAAGCTTAGTTTGTGCTTTCGGGTTTATTTGAAAATGAAGTCCCCGCAGGGTACCTTTTTCGGCAGAAAAGGAATGATTGTCCTGAATAAACTCAATATCTATACCCAACTCTTTAAACTTTCGTTTTGAGTAGGTTTCCGTAAACCATCCTCTATGATCACCGAATACTTTAGGTTCCAGTATGTAAACACCGTCTATGTCTGTCTTAATGATTTTCATTTCTTTACACCTCACAAGTATTAATAACGAAATCTTCCTTCAGCTACTTTTTTCAAGTGTTCACCATATGGAGATTTACCGTATTTTTCAGCTGATGCCAACAGTGTTTCTTTATCAATCCAATTATTGCGATAAGCAATTTCCTCTAAAGCAGCTATTTTGATTACCCTGTCTTTTTTCTATTATTCTTACATACTCTGCAGCATCAACAAGAGTGTCCATTGTACCGGTATCAAGCCAAGCAAAACCTCTTCCTAAGAGTTTTACATCAAGATCTCCTTGTTCAAGATAAACTCTATTGAGATCTGTGATTTCTAGTTCACCTCTTGCACTGGGTTTTAACGATTTTGCATATTCCACTACACGTTTATCGTAAAAATAGAGACCTGTAATAGCATAATTTGACTTAGGATCTTCAGGTTTTTCTTCAACCGATAAAACCCTGCCGTCTTGATCAAACTCTACAACACCAAATCGTTCAGGGTCATCTACATAATATCCAAACACTGTTGCTCTGCCTTTGTTTTCTTTTGCCTCAAGTAATAACCTGATTAAGTTATTTCCATAAAAAATGTTATCTCCAAGAATCATTGCACAGTCATCATCACCTATGAATTCTTCTCCAATAATAAATGCCTGGGCAAGTCCATCTGGTGATGGCTGTTCTGCATAAGATAGACTGATGCCAAATTCACTACCGTCACCCAGCAGTTTTTCAAAGTTTAGGAAGATCTGTGGGAGTGGAGATAATTAAAATATCCCTGATACCAGCTAACATCAATATCGATAATGGATAATAAATCATAGGTTTATCATACACCGGCAGTAACTGTTTACTTGTTACCATTGTTAATGGGTAGAGTCGAGTACCTGATCCACCCGCTAAAATTATACCTTTTGTAGTTGTTGTCATTTGAAATCCCCCGTTTTTTTTTATTCCGTATTCACTAACCAAATATTAGGTGTAAAAATGGCAAAGGTGGCATCATCCTTTTCCATTTTTGCTTTATTAAGTTTGATTTACCTTATTATTCGGCAAAAGTTGGGGTAAAGCCTTTTTTTATTAGGACTTTAAAGCTATGCTTTTAGTGGGTCTATAGGGGGAGGGGGGAGGCTTGCTTTGTTGCTTTTAGCTCTGTGAGGGGGTGAGGTGGGAATGTCATTCTAATACTTGATATGTTTCTCAAAGTTTCATTTAATGATATTATATGTAATGGAAGAGACAGGTTTCGACTAATACTCATTCCAGAATAGATTTAAATAATATTCCTTTCATAGTTCTTCTTTCAATTCCACAGTGTTGATGCCAACAGTTCAGAACGAACTTGCCTTGCAAATAATGCAGCGAACTTACAGTAATAGTGATGGCGCTGCATAGGCCGTTCTGCTAACTTATGGACCACCAAACAGGACAGTACTATTCATGTACAAAAGTATTCCATCAGGCACCTAGCAAACCAGAAAACACCACTGCCTTTACTGAATGTCCATGGCCATGACTGGCGCTCATGCCGGGACTAACATAAAAATTAAGTCAGTGCTAGACTGGAAGCCTATATGCTTTTCATTGGTAGGACTGCCTATGCCGTTAACTGCATTAATCATTATGGAAACGGGTAGACGTGGGGGGTAATATATTAAATTTAGTTTTAATATAAAAAGAACTTTTTTAACGTGACGAACAGATTACAATGCAAAAGGAGGAGGATGATGGAAAAACTACGATACTATGTGAAATATACATATGGGTATTACTGGAGTTCCCTTTCATACCTAAGTTTTTTTTTATCAATTGTACTCATACTCGGTCTTCCTCAGGAGGTTGTACACTAAACATTTTCTATAAAATTCTTATAACAATTTGGCATATTCGTACTGACCTTTTTAATTACTCTG
>NZ_CDRZ01000095.1 GCF_000946815.1 Syntrophaceticus schinkii
TCATCATGCCTCCCTTATAGATCGAGAGTACCATCCCCAGCTTACAAAACAATTTAATCTTCTTGACAATTTTGTAAGGTGAAAATATTGTTACTGATGCGGTGCGCTGTTTTTGGAACAAAACACCTGGAGCAGCGGCCGCAATTTGACAAGAACAGAAATGAGTACTTTTTTACCAGGCGGTGACTTACAGGTATATCCGTACTTGATCGAAAAAGACACTCTATAGGTTTACACCCGGCGTCCTCTCTCTGCTGAAACTGGGCGAGGCTGCACCACACCCATATATTTTGTCAAATTTTATCACCAGTTTCTGCAGCTCAGGAGAAATAGCAAAGAATAGTAAATTTACTGCCGTGTCCTTCTCTAGAATCAGCTATTACACTTCCGCCCTGCTCTTCTAGTATTTTCCTGGCCAGGTACAATCCAACTCCTGAACCCCCTGCCTTTTTCACAGCCTCTGCGCCTCCCCTATAAAACCTGTCAAAAATCTTTCCCATATCTTTGGGGGGAATTCCGATACCATTATCTTCAATATCTATCTTGATAAAGGTCTCTAATTTTTCCATAAATATTTTAATCTTTCCATTTTCATCTGTATATTTAACAGCATTTTGCAAGATATTAAATATCGCTTCCTTTGTCCATTTAATATCATGATCAATATAGATGCTCTCTAAATCCATTTCGATTTCTATGTTTTTTTCTAAGGCCTCTAAAGAAACTCCATTGACGGCTTCCAGTATGGTTTTCTTGATATCCTGCCTCTCTTTTTTTAACTGTATCAAACCCGGTTCTGTTGCTGAAATTTTCACTAAAGAATTAGCCAGCCATTCCAGTTTATCTACTTCATTTTTTATTCTGTTTAAAAATTCTTCTTCCTCTCCTTGGGTGAGTCCCCCATCAATCAGCAAGGAATTATATATCTTTATAGAAGCTAAGGGGGTTCTAATCTGGTGAGAAATATCAGTTACCAAAGATTTAACCTTTTCTTTTTCAACATTGATACAGTTCTGGTAAGTTAAATAGTAACCAAACAACTAATTACCGGAGGGAGAAACGATAACCCAATATAAGATTACCGTAAATAAGGATATTTTGCATCACCTATTTTCAAGTGTCTTTTAAGATCTTCTATATAATCCTTCTTTTCAAAGAAAATGAAATATATCAGGAGCTACCTTGAGCAATCTGAAGCTACAGGGAGATGAGAATTCTGTAGAAAACTTGAAGTTCGGCGGTCCCAACGGGGAACTCTCTGGCTGCCG
>NZ_CDRZ01000096.1 GCF_000946815.1 Syntrophaceticus schinkii
CTGGGGGAATTTCTTTACCTGGTAGTCCAACGGCTGTACCCTATAAGATGCTGAAACACGACAAATAAGACTGTATTATAAACAAGATACGGATCTCAAAACATCCTATCGGAAACAGGGTGGTGGTTAATGTTACTCATTTTCCGGTTAATTAGCGGATAAAAAAGCAGTAGGGTAAATGTGATTAGGATATTTGGATACATCTGGTTATTAATACGGATTCAGGTACTGTTGACCACTGTGAAGCTATTTACTTGCCGATTTCAGGATAAAATCTTGAAAAGTACTTCATGTTCTCAATTGCGGTCATTTTGGAAAAGTGAACAGGCATCTCAAATCCAACGCCGACTTCCTCATAAAATGACTTGCCGATTGATATTAAATCATTGCCGAAATACTTAATACTTCCTGAGTAATCCTCAAGCAGCTTGATCATAATTTTCTGGGTAGTGGATTTGCCCGCTCCTGATGGGCCAAGAAACCCAAAAATCTCGCCTTCATATACATCAAAAGTAATTCCCTTTATCGTTTCAGCTTTCGAAGTAGGATATTTAAAGCGCAGATTTTCTACATTAAATGCAGTTCTCATTACTCTTCCTCCCTCCATATAATAAGTTTTTCTCACTCATACTCGCTCATTCTTAGAATTTCATAATCATTGATTAATTAAGAGATAGATAGAAATTGAAAATATACAATAATATGTAAGCATGGGGTCAACCAGTTTGTCTACGACATTGACAATCTCCTTGTCCACACACAATAAGTTCCCAATAATCAAGATTCGTTTTCAAAACAAAAAATACCCTTCAGGGTGACAGAGGGACGGGGGTCATGTCATCCAGAACGGTGACACGACCCCCGTCCCTCTGTCACCCGGGGCATAAAATATTCCACTTTTCTATGGAAAGGGTAGTAATATCATGGTAAAATGCACTTAAAAGGCCGCTTCTAAAAATGGGGGCGGGTTATGAGGTGCATAATGGTTATAATTGGAGCACTAAAAAAAAGAATTCAAGAAGCGTGGAGGCGTACTCAAAACAGCAGAGCTTAATCAACTGGGGTTTTCGAGCCGCCAAATAAAAAACCTTCTGGATGAAGGAGTGATTTCAAAGATCAAACGTGGCTTTTACGAGCTGACTGATTATGTTAGCCGGGAAGAGGTTGTTATAGCACGGCTGTTTCCACAAGCCGTAATATTTCTTGAAAGTGCATTGGTGTATTATAGTTATACAGATCGGATACCTACAGCATGGCAAATAGCGGTAAATAAAAACAGCACAAAAACACAGTATGAGATTGATTATCCTATAATAGAGCCCTATTATCTGGAGCCCAAATTCCTTGAAGTTGGTATAGATAAAATACAAATGGAAGGGGTAACTGTTAAAATATTTGATCGGGATCGGACCATATGCGATGTTCTTCGTTACGAAAAAAAACTCGAAAAAGAGGTATTTAGTAATGCGATCCAACGCTATGTGAAGGACCGAAAGAAAAACATAAGGAAGCTGTTTGAGTACGCTAAAATATTTAATATTAAAAACAAGGTGCAGACATATATTGGAGTGTGGTTGTGATGGCTGATAAAGCAGCATCGGTGCTTGCCAGGCTGAAAAACGAGTCAAAAAGACAAGGTATTCAATTGCACCAATTGCTAAACCTTTTTTATCAGGAAGAGTTTATTCGAAGGCTTTCTCGCTCCCGCTATAGGAATAAACTCATTCTTAAGGGAGGCTTTTTACTATATGCACTCAGTGAATTTACTATAAGGCCAACAGTTGATGCAGATTATCAATTAAATAATTATGCAAATAGCGCAGATGCCATAGAGGCGCTTGTTAGGGAATTAATTTCTTTACCCGGCCAACACGGCTACATGAAATTTGAAATCAGAAGTTCAGAGATAATCAGTGAGATTAAGGATTACCACGGTGTTAGAGTTAATCTTATCGGCTATATGGGAAAGACAAGAACGCCATTTAGGATTGATTTTGGAGTTGGAGATGTTATTGTGCCCTCTGCAGTTGAAAGAATCCTGCCGGTAATTTTGCCGGGGTTTGAGAAGCCTAGAATCTTAACCTATTCTTTAGAATCTACAGTAGCTGAAAAACTAGATGCCATTATCGTTTTAATGGAAGCTACAGGACGCATGAAGGATTTTTACGATATATATTATTTGGCTACAACATTTGACTTTGATGGTAGAATGCTGCAAGAAGCAATTTATGAAACTCTGTCTAATCGAGGGACACCATATGAAAAGGATTCTGTTGCTATAATCTCTAGACTGGCCGAGGATGACGACATCCTGAAGCGGTGGGATAATTTCTGCAAGAAAATATTAAAATATGAATTAAGCTTTAAAGAGGTTGTTGATGTAATTATCGATTTTGTGCTGCCACCATATGAATCAATAACTTTGAATGGTGAATTCTTTAAGGATTGGAGTTGTAAAGAAAGAAGATATATTTAATCATGAAACAAGCTGTAAGTGGTTTGCTTTTTTAGTTTTTAATCATTAGAAATACCTCTTGCTATTTCTGTCTGATCTGTAGGACGTCGGTATATTTACTTCATCCATGTGCAAGGTTATTGGGTTTTTCCTGTTTATTCCTTGGGTATTATGTTACCGCTCACACTTTATTTGATGTTGCAATTCTCACCGCCAATACGCTCCGTTTTTCTCCGCTCGTATTCTTGTCGGCAGAGATTGACCTTGTCCATAGGGAGGGAATTTACATGCAGCTCAGATTCAAATTTCTGCAAGAGGTCACGGCAAGCTCGGGGGGAAAAGCGCCCCCCCTCGCAACGGCACCGGGTACCACCCGCATTTTGTCGAATACTCGCGGACAGTACTGTGTGTGATATTTGAGAAGAATAAAACCCACCACCCAACCTGCGGGTAGGCAGCCCTTGGCAAGAGCACCACATTCCCACGCAGAGTGTCCGGCCTTATTACATAATGTTCATTACTGGAACTAGCATCGTTTTTAGTATGCAATCATAGATTTATCTATGGCAAGATCAATCGTGTTGATTTTGTGTCTCGTAAAGTATGTAGCAAGCATGGTGGGGAAGCAAGGGGACGTTCTTTTTGCTTCCTTTGCTTCCCCCTTACCTATGCAGCGCCAACCACTTTATTAAATATGGTAATAATGGAGAAAAGATAGATCCCGCAAGAGATTGCGGGGTTTTTTGTTATTGCACTAACTGAATGTCGGGTTACGTTAGAGATGGCCGCATCTATGGCCGCGGGGTTGAGGAAAAGATTGGATAGGCGATCTAAGCTGTGCTGTTAATATTATCCTATTCTTGATATAATAAAAAGAAGAGTTTAGCCTAAAGGGCGGGACATCTTAGCTACATTAGTTTGGAGGTGCTTTTTTTGAGTGAGTTGGAGTTGTTTTTAACCAGTCTTAGGGATAATAAGCCGCTTCTCCAAGAGCAATATGGGGTCAATACTTTGGGGGTATTCGGCTCTTTTGTTCGTGGTGATCAGGATAAGAATAGTGATGTTGATATTTTGGTTGAATTCAATGAACCGATAGGTCTTCTCAAATTCGTAGCCTTAAAATATCAATTATGCGAAATATTAGGTAAAGATGTAGATTTAGTTCTGAAAACGGTATTAAAACCGAAAATTGGGGAGCGCATTCTGGAAGAAGTGATCTATATATGATCAAGCGCCACTATGAGGATTATTTAAAGGACATTTTGACTCGATTTATGCCATCGAAACATTTATCAATGGTATGATTAAAAACGAATTTATTCATGATCTAAAAACTATTTATGCAACGAGAAAGGCTATTGAGATTATTGGGGAGGCAACAAAAAAAATCCCGAGTTCAATTACAGATAAGTATAAAGATATTCCCTGGAGAGAGAATGCTGGTATGCGTGATGTGCTTGTGCACGATTACTTTGGTGTAGACTTGAACGTATTATGGAAAACAGTTCAACAAGACATCACCGTCTGGCCTTGTTCCAGCTTGGTAACGGGACTGTTAGTTCAGCAATGCTGTAACATTCATCCAGCTCCTGCCAAAGGTTTTGTTCATTTAGGCAATTAACGATCTTTTTTAAACCACTTCGCATCGGGGCTTTACAGACATATAAAAGGGTACGGGATTCAAAGTATTCGAAGTTTTTTTTCGTTAAAAAAGCCTTTATCCATTCTTACACCTTTGGGTACGTAGTTATGGGGTAATTGTTCCTCTGCCTCTTTGAAGAAATTAAGGAATTCGCCGTTACTGTGAGCCTTACCACCATATGCTTTTAGATTGACTAATTCTGCAGTTTCAGCAATAAAACAAGCCTTGGCCTTGATAGACGGACGGCCGTGATAACGAGGGTTATAGCCTGCCTCACCGCCTTCCTGGTTGCCATGGAGGGTAATAACTGTATCATCGCAGTCCAGCCATATCTCAGTTGGTTCCTTTGTCCGGGAATGCAGTGCTATTAATTGTTGGTTGATAGAGCGTAATTCTTCAAGGGATTCAATTTCCAATGTCTTAAATAACCGTCTGAATGCTGATTCCTCAGGGCATTCAATATCGCCTTTGATTTTCAGGTAACCCGGGTCGTAACGTAAATCATTGATGTGCTCGAATCGAGATAGACCAAGAATTTGAGCATCAACCAGAAAATCGAGCATTTCTTGAGACTGATATTTGCTGTTAGGTGCTTTGCGCATGGTAAAAGTGCTTTTGATAAGTTCCTTGAAACCAATTGCCTGTTTAAAAGATTCTACAGGGCCAAAATTGGCGAATTTAGTGGTTGTATCGTTATCAAAAGTAACTGGCAAATTAAATTTTACGGTATTTTCATTTTGTAAACGGTATTTTTCTAA
>NZ_CDRZ01000097.1 GCF_000946815.1 Syntrophaceticus schinkii
TATGGATTCAGTAAGGATTGACTGGGTTTTAGCCCAGTCGGGTTTCCCCATTCGGGTATCCCCGGATTAACGCCTGTTTGCGGCTACCCGAGGCTTTTCGCAGCTTACCACGCCCTTCTTCAGCACCTGACGCCAAGGCATCCACCATATGCGTTAGTAGCTTGCATTGCTGCCGCCAGTCGCCTTTACCTGGTATTCTTTCTTTCCAATCACAGTAAAAGGCTTCTTCTTTCGGTTTTAGATGTAGTATCTCGATATTCGTTTTTCAAAGAACAGTTTGGTGGAGAAGAGCGGATTCGAACCGCCGACCTCCTGCTTGCAAGGCAGGCGCTCTCCCAACTGAGCTACTCCCCCACGAAAAACAGATGCCGGATGCAGGATGTCAGATGTCGGATTAATCGTTGAAATTCGCCTTAAGGCGAATTTCTTCCCTTTACCGACTTCCGACTTCTGGCTTCCGACCTCTATTTTGGTGGGCCTAGGTGGATTCGAACCACCGACCTCACGCTTATCAGGCGTGCGCTCTAAACCAACTGAGCTATAGGCCCGGGGTCTCTCAAAGCTAAACAGTCGTGTGTGTCGTTTATACTCCTTAGAAAGGAGGTGATCCAGCCGCACCTTCCGATACGGCTACCTTGTTACGACTTCACCCCAATCACCAGCCCCACCTTCGACGGCTCTTTCCGATCTGGAAGTCAGATGCAGGATGTCAGATGTCAGATTATTGAGGGGTTTATGGTAGCTGTTGAAATCAGAATTCGTGTCTACGAATTCTTTCCTCTTTCCGACTTCCGACTTCTGGCCTCTGACCTCCAGACCGGTTAAGCCACCGGCTTCGGGTGTTGCCAGCTTTCGTGGTGTGACGGGCGGTGTGTACAAGGCCCGGGAACGTATTCACCGCGGCATTCTGATCCGCGATTACTAGCGATTCCGACTTCATGCAGGCGAATTGCAGCCTGCAATCCGAACTTGGGCCGGCTTTGTGGGATTGGCTACAGGTCACCCCTTCGCTACCCTCCGTGTACCGGCCATTGTAGCACGTGTGTAGCCCAGGACATAAAGGGCATGATGATTTGACGTCATCCCCACCTTCCTCCGG
>NZ_CDRZ01000098.1 GCF_000946815.1 Syntrophaceticus schinkii
ACTTTTGACCACCCACTATATCGAAGAAGCAGAACTGCTCTGCCACCGTGTGGGAATCATGAACAAGGGCAAATTGATTGCTCTGGGAACACCGGAGGAATTAAAGAAGAAAGTGGGCAAGGTTGTTGTGGAGGTGCCCAACCATAATGAAACTGAGTACCATGTATTCGAAGAGAGGGGAGAGGCTCCAGTATGCCGCAGCAATGAAGCATGATGTAGTGATCAGAGAAAGCAACCTGGAAGATGTTTTCGTGGAACTAACCGGGCGCAAGGTGGGTGATTGAGATGATTTATGATACATACACAGTTTTTTGGCGGGAAATGGTGCTGCTGCGGAAGAAATTCAAGAGCTTTTTTGCAGGTAGTATGGTCAGCCCACTGCTTTACCTGCTCTCTTTTGGCTGGGGGTTGGGGAGGAATATCCAGTTCGGCAGCACAAGCTACCTGGATTTTGTGGTACCCGGCATTGTGGCCTTGAGTGCCATGAATGCCAGCTACAATGCCACAGGTGTTTCCCTTAATGTCAGCAGGCTTTATCATAAAACACTTGAGGAATTTCTGGCGGCTCCGATCAGTGTTTCCTCATTGGTGCTGGGGAACATTTTCAGCGGCTGCTTCCGCGGCCTGTTTTCTTCGGGCTCATCATTATCTTTTCCTATTTTTTTGGAGCAAATTTGCACCTTAATGGGTGGTTCTTTCTTTCTCTGCTTCTGACATGTTTTTTATTCGCCACATTGGGATTGGTGGCAGCGATGGTGGTTAGTTCTCATGAAGGCATGTCACGTTTTTCGACCTTTGTAATTCTTCCCATGACTTTTTTATGTGGGACGTTTTTCAGAGTGGAAAAATATCCTGATGTTATTGCATATTTTGTACAAATATTGCCCCTTACTCATTCCGCTGTTTCCCTAAGAGCTATAGCGTTGAATACCGGATTCCCTCTGGTTTCCATGCTGGTTCTGGCAGCTTATGCTGTAGCATTGTTTGCTCTGGGGTTGTGGGTGACTTATCGGGTGGAATAAAAAAACGCCCAGGCAACAGCAAACACATCTCTTTCGTGGTTGTGGGTGACTTATCGGGTGGATTGGTATTATGGAATAAAGGCCAGACGAGTAACTGCAGCTGTCATTAAGCCAATCGGACTTGACTTTTTTGGGAAATAAGGCTAGACGCCAGGGCGGATTCTTTAATGTTTGCCAATTGAATAAT
>NZ_CDRZ01000099.1 GCF_000946815.1 Syntrophaceticus schinkii
TATATCGGGCGTATTCTTGCTGATATGGAAAGGCAGCGTGGCGACAGCGGGGTAAGGTAATTAAAGGGTAAGGATCCTCTCAGTATCCATGACAGGTTTGGTTTGGGTGCTGGGGGATCTCTACATTATCCACACTATGCACACTGACTGGCATTATCTAGCTAGACTTTGATTGGCACCTGAATTCTCAACTTTATGGCAGACTGTCGCTATAATTCTTCCGTTATTGGCGGTGAGAATTGCAGCGTCAAATTGAGTGAGAGGCAACAGTATAACATTTATTTGGGGTTCTTTCAATATGAAAAAGCGGAGAGTCTTTGCTCCGCGTATCAATTATTACTATTACCATTTTTTTGATCTTAATTAACCACGCACCCATATTCGCTCAAGCTAAAAATGTATTTTCTTTTACTTATCTCCTCTTTCTGCTTCATTCTCGAAATAAAGTATTTTTTCCTCCACATATTCGAGATGCTTTTTCATCTCTTCTTTAGCTTTTTGAGCATCCCTCTTTGCTATAGAATCAAAAATCGCCCTATGCTGCTCCAATAAAATCTCGGGTGCTTTCGGAAGCTTATATAAACTCTGTCGGCTAACTTTTAAACTCATTTTACGGTTTCCATGATCGCATCTATCATCTGCAAAAGAATGCAATTATGGGCCGCCTGATTTATATTATAGTGAAATACATAATCTCCTTCATCTCCAAGTCCACCCTTTTTCACGTCCTCTTCCATATCATCGACAGCCTTACCTATTTTTTGTATATCATCTTCTGATGCTCGCTCTGCTGCAAGTGCAGCGCCTTCACTTTTCAAGAATTTTACGTTATTTCAAGAACTTCTAAGGTTTTATCCAGCAGCATTAAAATGCTTAGTGGAATTAAAAGAATCACGAGTAAACTTGCCATTGATAAAGGTTCCCTCGCCTCTCCTAACCTCTAAAACACCTAGCACTGCCAGAGCACTTATAGCTTCTCTTATAGAAGCCACGACTTACCCCCAACATCTCCGCAAGGTCCCTTTCAGGAAGGAGTTTGTCACCAGCTTTTAGCGTGCCATCGCTGATCATTTCTTGTATCTGCTCTATTGATTTCTTCATTGGATTTTTTTGTCTTGATTAGGCTTAAATTTCATGATCATTATCCCTTGTTATTTGACAGTAATCTACACAACTAAAGATCAGGAGATCAGACATCTAATATAATAATTCATTTTTCCATATCACGCAACAACTACTTCG
>NZ_CDRZ01000100.1 GCF_000946815.1 Syntrophaceticus schinkii
CTGACACCTTTAGCCAGCTCCTGTAAAACCCTCTTCACACCCTGCTGATAGCCCTCTTGATTGTCTTCCGCATCTTTGAGTACAGATAAACGCACCTGAAGCCGGTCGATCTTCTTTGAAAGGGACTGGAGCTGTAATTAGTATTCTTTTCCTGTTCCATTGTCAGTGGTGTACAAGTTTTTCCTCTTTCTCCTAGTTCAGCCTTAACGGCTTTCTTGTGAGGCAGCATGTTTTTTGCACAACTCCTCACCCGCAAGGATCTTTGTTTCCAGTTCCGCATAACGGGACTTTCCTTTATTGACCCTTTGGATAAGAGAATCCCGCTGGCGCAAGAGCACCTCTTTTTTATTCTTCTGCACCTGAAGATCACTGACCAAGGCAGTCTTTTGGTAGAGTATCTCAAAAATCTCTTTATCAACACTATCCCATGTCATGTTTGATTCTTTCTTTTGCTCTTCCCAATCACTTTTCTCTGCTATTAACTCCTCCACATCACTCTCTGCCTGGGATTTGAAGGCCTTTCAGATTTTCACAGACAGATACGACCTTCTGCCAGCTCCTGTTCTGTTTCTGCCTTTCTTTGTACAATTCACCGCCAGCCTGGCATCCAACTCAGTCCCGCGGTCATCAAAAGAACCTAATTTTTCCTCCAGGCGGGCAAGTCAGAGTGTCTCTCCTGAAGAACACTCTGTATCTCACTTAAATCCTCTTCCTTTTTGCTCAATGGCATTAAGCCTCAAAGACAACCCTCTCCGGAATTCAGCAAGCTGCTTTTCCAGTATGGTAATAGTCTCCTGTATACGACCTAAAAAAGACTTCAGCTGATGGGAATCATTCGTTATATCCTCATCCTTTTCCTGGCCGAGGCCAGTTGGCCTTCCAGCAAACAGAGCTCCATTTCCCGATGTGCTTTAGCAAATCTCATGTGTTGCTCTGCAACCTCTGCCTGTTTTTTTAAAGGGATTCTCCATCTTTTCCATCTCTACTAAAAGATCCTCCAAACGGGCCAGAGAATCTTCTGTTTCCTGGAGCCTTTTCAGGGTATTAGCCTTGCGCTGGCGATAACTGCTCACCCCGGCAATTTCTTCGAGAAAAGTTCGCCTTTCTTGCGGGCGCACCATTGTAAACTCGTCAATCTTACCCTGAGATGTGATAGAAAAAGCCGCACGACTGATACCACATTGAGCAAAAAGCTCCTGGATATCACGCAGGCGGCATAATTGTTTATTGATGAAATATTCACCTTTCTCCAGACCTTG
>NZ_CDRZ01000101.1 GCF_000946815.1 Syntrophaceticus schinkii
TTATCACCATTCCATAGTTGGAGCTTGAACACCAGTCGGTACCAAAGGGGCATTCAGCTTTATCAAGTACGTGGGGACAACGAAACTTGTTAACTCCGTTATCGCTGCCCCAGTAAACCATCCGAAACCCTGCGGAACAAATAGGTGTCCCATCAAAATCAAAGCCAGCTCTAGGTTGCCTGGTCCCTCTAAGATTAAGAGCTATGATTGCCTGGGCGTGAAAGTCATTCTTTATGGTTTCGTAAATGTCATTACAGTCATACGCAGAGTCCATCAGGTAGAACTTGGGTGATTTAACCAGAACGCTGCTGGCCTTTTTAACCAGTTTTAAAGCTATTTCACTATCGTGGACATTGGCCGGCGTTACGGTGATAGCTACTGGTAACTCTGATTTTGTGTCCACAGCAGCATGCACTTTGTAGCCAAACCAGGCTTCAGTGTTGCCATCAGTGTTTCTTTTGACGCCCCAGTCAGCGCTTTTACCGTTTTGTGATACATACTTTCTAGGCTTGGTTTTCTCATAAGCCTCAATTTTTGTGGAATCTATTGCAATAGAGGTGCAGTCAATAATCCCCATTTGCTCGGCTTTATTTACAAGCAAATTAAACAGTTCTTCCAGAATACCTGTTTCTGTTAGTTCTCTTAAAAATCTGCTCATAGTTGCTTCACTTGGTACGCTTGCAATTACGCCAAATCCACATATGTATCGAAATACAGGGTCATTTTTTAGTCTTCTGACCAATGCAGCCATTGTCGGTATTTGCTCTATCTTTGCAGCTATTAATGCTCTTAGTTTGTATTTAGCATTGTATCCTCGAGGTCCATTATGTTTTCTGGGTAGCCTGGATATTATTGGTTTCAAATCAAGGGTGCTAAAAATCTTTTCCAGTCTAGTTTCAGGTTGCATTTTTAATGCATCTTCGAAGGAAATCAGGCACTGTTGTCGAATATACAAGGTAGCTTCATCCCTTTCCACTTTTGCTTTATTTGGTTTGATTTACCTTATAATTCGGCAAAAGTTGGGGTGAAGCCTTTATTTTAGGCCTTCAAAACCTTGATTTCAATGAGTTTTTTAGAATGAAATTTTCTCTAATAACATACCATATCTTCCAAGTATTTAAAAGATTATTCCGAGAAATTGCGACCAGGACTTTAGTGCTATTTCTGCTAAAGTATTCGCTCTTACACGACGGGGCAATTTCCTGGGAAGTGGAGGAAAAAGACCAAAATTGACATTCATCGGTTGGAAATCAGGGCTTCTAGATCTGGCTACATACCAGCAGAGGGCTCCATGTGCCGATTCCTGTGGTGGTATAAGAGCTTCTTTCCCCAGGGCAAGATAAGCGCTGTTGATTCCAGCTATCAGCCCACTTGCCGCAGATTCAACATAACCTTCAACACCCGTGATCTGGCCGGCGCATAATATTTCCGGCATTTCCTTCAGCTGGAGTGTGGGTTGTAAAAGCTCGGGACCCTTTAGAAAGGTATTTCTGTGCATGACACCGAAGCGAACAAAATCAGCATTTTCTAACCCCGGAATCATCCTAAAGACTCGCTTCTGTTCACCCCATTTGAGCTGGGTTTGAAAACCGACAAGGTTGTAAATGGTCCCTGCGGTGTTATCCTGCCGCAGCTGAACTACTGCAAAGGGTTCTTTACCTGTACGAGGATCTATTAGCCCAACTGGCTTGAGGGGACCATAGCGCAAGGTATCATACCCACGCCTTGCCATCACCTCCAGGGGAAGGCACCCTTCAAAAAAACGATTTTCCTCAAAGGCATGGGGATCATTGACTTCAGCTGTCACCAGACTCTCCCAAAAAAGCTTGTATTCTTCTTCATTGAGTGGTGCGTTAAGGTAATCAGCCTCACCCTTTCCATAGCGAGACTGCCGGAAGATGAGGTTTGTATTGATCGATTCCAGTGTAACCAGTGGGGCTACGGCATCATAAAAGGAGAGGTACTCCTCTCCTGTCAGAGATGCCAGACTGCTGCTGAAATCACCGGATGTAAGGGGCCCTGTTGCAATAACCAGTGGACGGCACTCAGGAATCCGGGTGACCTCTTTGCGCACCAGGTTAATGCGGGGATTCGTAGAAATGGCCTCTGTCACTTTCTCGGCAAACCCTATTCTATCCACAGCCAAAGCCGCCCCCGGCAGGTACCGCGCTGCTTTCAGCACACCGCATGATCAGTGATCCTGCCAACCTCATCTCCTCTTTGAGCAGTCCAACAGCATTGGAAAGAGCGATTGCCCGCAGAGAATTGCTGCAGACAAGCTCTGCCAGCAGGCCGGTTTGGTGCGCCGGTGTGGTCTTTTGCGGCCGCATCTCATAAAGGGTTACATCAGCCCCCAGGCGGCTTGCCTGCCAGGCAGCCTCACAGCCTGCAAGTCCCCCACCGATAACGGATACCGATCCCATCACTTCACCTCAGATGCAGAGGGTGTTTCCTCCTCCGGTAAATATTTTTTGCAACCAGGACAATATAGTTTTTTCGCCTTTCCCCGATAAACCAGAAAATGCCCACATTCCTGGCAATACTCAGCTACGGGTTCGTCCCAGGAGGTAAAATCGCACTCAGGGTAATTGATACACCCGTAAAACTTTCTCCCTTTTCGGGATCTACGCACTACAATATTTCCCTTGCAGCGGGGGCATAAAACACCTGTATCCTCTACAAAGGGCTTTGTATAACGGCAGTCGGGAAATCCGGGACAGGCCAGGAATTTTCCGTATCTTCCTTGCTTAACCTTCAGGTTTTGACCGCATTTAGGGCATTTTTCCTCACTTGTCTCCTCCTCAATAGGGATTTTCACAATCTCCTCTTCCGCGTGATGCAGATCTTTCTCGAAGGGTCCGTAAAATTTCTCGACAACATCCTGCCATACCAGTTCCCCTTCTTCTACTTGATCAAGTTTTTCCTCCATCTCAGCAGTAAATTCCACATCAATGATCTTGGAGAAATACTCTTTTAAGAGATCCACAACAATCTCACCTAATTCAGTGGGGAACAGGTATCTTTTTTCCTTACTGACATAACCACGGCTTTGAATAGTAGCAATAATCGGAGCATATGTGCTTGGCCTTCCAATTCCGTTTTCCTCCAGAGACTTGACGAGGCTTGCTTCTGTATAGCGGGCAGGGGGCTGGGTAAAGTGCTGTTTGGGCTCAAATTTGATTAATTCCAGGATATCCCCTTTATTCACAGAAGGGAGCAGTGATTCATCCTCTTCATCTTCAATATAGACACGCATAAAACCAGGAAATTTGATCACTGAGCCGCTCGCCCGGAAAAGATAATTATTCCCTATGATTTCAATAGTGGTTATATCAAAAATAGCGGGCTTCATTTGACTTGCCAGAAAACGCTCCCAGATTAATTTATATAATTTATACTGATCCCTGGACAGGTTATTTTTTATGCTATCCGGAATACGCCTTATATCTGTAGGGCGAATAGCCTCATGGGCCTCCTGAGCCCGTGATGGTGACTTGTAAAAGGGCGGTTTTTCCGGCACATATTCAGGGCCTATTGTCTCTTTGATGTAATCACGGGCAGCAGCCTGAGCACCACCTGAAACCCTGGTAGAATCGGTTCGCATATAGGTTATCAGCCCGCTCGCTCCCTCTTTACCCAGATCGAGACCCTCATACAGCTGCTGGGCAATCATCATTGTTTTCTTGACAGGAAAATTTAGTTTGCGGCTGGCTACCTGCTGGAGGGTGCTGGTTGTAAAGGGAGGGGCAGGATTACGCTTACGCTCTCGTTTGGCAACTTTACTCACCTGGAAAGCGGCCGCTTCCAGTTCCCCCAGTACTTGATCCACATCCTCTTTAGTGGAAAGGGCGATCTTTTCCTTCCCTTTACGGATCAGCTCAGCCTCTAAGCTGTTTTGGCCTGTTTTGAAATGACCTGTAATGCTCCAGTATTCCTCTTGCTGGAAATCACGGATCTCCTGTTCGCGGTCACAGATGAGGCGCATGGCCACAGACTGCACCCTACCTGCGCTCAATCCCCTCCTGACTTTACGCCAGAGCAGCGGACTGAGTTTATAGCCTACCAGCCGGTCGAGGACACGCCTGCACTGCTGGGCATCAACCCTGTCTTGATCAACCAAACGCGGCTGTTTTACTGCCTTATCCAGCGCACTTTTTGTGATTTCATGAAACTCAATCCTACACTTTTCATCATCCGGAATCCCCAGGATCTCCATCAGGTGCCAGGCGATAGCCTCTCCCTCCCGGTCCGGGTCAGGACCCAAGAGAACCTGATCAGCCTTTTTGGCAGCAGAACGAAGCTCCTTGATCACATCTCCTTTGCCGCGGATGGTAATGTATTTGGGGGTAAAATTAGTTTCCACATCAACACCCAATCGGCTCTTTGGAAGATCACGGACATGCCCTAGAGATGCCTTCACAGAATATTTTTTCGGCAAAAACTTGTTGATAGCACGCGCTTTAGCAGGAGATTCAACTATAATCAGTACTTGTGCCATAATACTTGTCACCTTTTTTGATCCAGAACTGCTTCCGGATTAATAAAGTAATCGCCAGGCAACTGCTTGGCTAAACCTCTAAACTCAAGCAACGTTAAAATACCTCCTACAACTGACACTGACAAGCCGGTCTTTTCAGCCAGCTGATCAATGTGTACAGGTTCTAAACTAAGCTTTTGTAAAACACAGGATTCTTCAAGGGTCAAACTTGGTTCTAACCTCTTTTTTGGAGGTGTTTGTGGTGAGGGGACCCAGTTCAGGTATGGAAATTCCTCGATGATATCTGCCGCATCTTCCACCAATTTTGCCCCCTGTTTGATCAAGTTGTTCGCCCCCCGACTGTATTCACTTGTCACCGGACCAGGTATGGCAAAAACCTCCCTGTCCTGTTCCAGTGCATTATGAGCAGTGATCAATGCCCCACTTCGTTCTCCCGCCTCCACCACCAGGATTCCCATAGAGCAGCCACTGATCACCCTGTTGCGAATAGGAAAATTCTTCGCATGGGGTCCTGTATCTGGAGGAAATTCGCTGAGAAGACACCCCTTTTCCTCAATACGTTTCATTAGTTTGCTATTTTCCCGTGGATAACAAACATCGATACCGCACCCAAAGACAGCCAGTGTATAACCCCCTGCTGCCAGTGCTCCCTCATGAGCAGCTGTATCGATCCCTCTGGCCATTCCGCTGACAACCCCCCACCCCAGTTGAACCAACTCCCTGGAGAGTTTATGGGCAACGGCTTTTCCATAAGGGGTGGCGCGGCGCGACCCTACAATGGCAATTAAAGGCAATTTTTGTTCCGGCAGCCTTCCCCTAGTATAAAGGATCACCGGGGGATCTGCAATTTGGGCAAGAGCGTGGGGATATGAAGGTTCACCCAATAGAGTGACCTGAACCCCCCTTGCCTGCAGATCTTCTGCAGTCTTTTCAGGGTTAACTGCACCCCGTCCCTCAATGACGTGTTCATAAGCCTGCAGAGTAAGACGCGGCACCCTTTTCAATTCCTCTGCACTCGCCTCTAAAACCGCCTTCCCTGTGGGAAAATGGCGGTAAAGACGAAGCAGACTACGGGTACCCAAATTGAGGGCAATCTGCAGTGCTGCCCAACAGTAGCGGTCATCCACATCCTCCCCTCCCCTGGATCAAAGTGGATCAGAGGAACGGTTCTCTTGATCCATTTTCTGATATTTCACACTATATGGCCACCTTATACCAATTACAAAGATTAATCCTTTTTGAAACATTTGTCAATGATACAATTCAGGACAAGCATGACACGTGACGCGGGGACGGTCTTTTTGTCACGTTATTGTTAGAGTGATAGGTGGCCATCACTATACACTTCACCCCGTCCCCAGATCATGCCGCCAGGGCGGCATAAGTGTCATGTTAATCGCTGTGCAATTGGCCTTTAAGTCGTCCGCACAACTAACCCCACCTGCCGCCTTGTTCCGAGGTGAGTAATGTGAAATCATCCTTACAGCCTTCTGCACAACGATATTAACTCCGGTTTATACCAGGCCGTGGGGACGATCCCTTTGGCAGCCGCGGAGACGATCCCCTTGGCAGGTCTGTGTTACGATTTGCCTGTGGCCACCTTTTTTCTTGGCTTCCTCTTTTCTTTTCCTTCCTTCTTGGTGGCTTCCAAGCTAGCCTTCAAAGCCTCCACAAGATCCACCACTTTCTCAGAGGGAGCCGCCGGAGCTACTGCGATCTCCTTGCCGGCAATTTTAGCGGCAATGGCTTTTTCCAGAGTTTTGCGGTATTCGTCCTCATACTTTTCCGGTTCAAAACCGCCGGCCAGATTGCCGATCAGTTCAACTGCCATCTTTATTTCACCTGCACTGAGATCCATCTTTTTTTGAGGATCCAGAAGAGCATCCACCCTGCGGATTTGATCATCATAGTACATGATCGACATCAGCAAACACTGTTTAAAAATGCGCAAGGCCACCAGGGATTCCTTATTGCGCAGCCTGGTTCTGGCGATGGCCACCTGCCCGGTTTCCTGCATGGCATGGTGAAGTAAGGCATAAGCCTTCTCACCCCCTGTCCCAGGTGCTAAATAATAGGGTTTGGCAAAATAAATGGGATCGATCTCATTAAGGTGGACAAAATCTAGGATCTCTACTGTATGCAGGGCTTCCCTTTGTGGTGTCAGCAGCTCTTCCTCGATGGGCACAAATCTTCCCCTCTCATACTCATAGGCCTTTTCCACCTCTTCCATGGGCACAGCCCGCTCACAAGTAGGACACCTGCGCTCATAGTTCAGTGGTGTGTGACAATCTTTATGGAGAAACCGGAATTTGATATCCTTGTCCTGAACAGCAGGAAAAACCTTAATCGGAATATTGACAAGGCCAAAACTGACCGCTCCCTGCCAGATCGGGCGCATCACAACAACCCCCTTGCTCTTCATTTACACTTAGTTTGCTTCAGGGGGGTGCTAAATAATTTTTTTTTCTCGTACGTTTTCAATGGCATCTATTGGAACCACTAAATTCGTTAATTTTGGCTCTGTAGAATTTTATAAACAGGCAATTGGTTTCAAGGAACTTATCAGAAGCACTTTTACCATGCGCAAAACATCTAACAGCAAATATCAGTCTCCAGAAATGCTCGATTTCCTGGTTGATGCTCAAATTCTTGGTTTATCTGGATTTGAGCATATCAATGATTTACGTTACGACCCGGGTTACCTGAAAATCAAAGGCGATATTAATGAATTCCCTGAGGAATCAGCATAACCTACTCTGTTTTCCGTATCATAAATAAACCTAAAAGAATGAGTGAAAGTGCTATCAACTCCAACCTGTTAATGTTGTATGCCATCGGATTCGTGGCCTGGACAGGGGCAAATGTATTCAAATAAACAGGCAGTCTCGCCCTGAAAATTAAATTTACTGCCCAAACAGTATAGCAGATTAGAAACGCCAGACCCTTCCCCCTTACAACCATAATAACGGCAAACGGTAGCACGAGGTAGAAGATGGTTGCGGGTAAGATGATCTTGGCATAGATAAATAATGGAATGCCAGCAACAAAAAAAGTGCGTACTTAAATAAAAAGCTAATGCCATTACTATGCTGAACAGAAAAAGTAGTTTAAGTTTATCGCCGTAGAGTCTTTTTAGGCCATCCGGTCTGCACGAGATCAGTTCCGATGCGTTATAATAATACTCCACATTCAAGCTGTAAGTAGCATAAAGCAGAACTCCAAGGGTCAGGTAAATTTCTCCGGTCTGCAACACTTTAGTCAGTATCTCCGCTGTTGTGATCATATTATTAAAGATCCGTAGCAGGATTTCATTAAGCATCGGCGGCAGGGCGGCAAATACGACCACACCGAAAATAAATTTCCATGAGAGGTTAATTTTATAGCTGGCCAGTAGGCTTACTAATTTGCTGTCTTTGAATTCATAGGCATCTATAGTTTCATTGCGGCCTCTTGAGGTCTCCGGACTGTCTGACCTGAATAGGTCTCTCCGCTTGATCTCCAAGAGCCTTACACCGATATACCATATGATTACGGCAATTACCAGGTATGAGCACCTGTTAGCCCAAAGTCCAACATCGGCCAGCGGATTTCCGAGATTCAACTTCGTCCAGTTCGAATATAACAGTGAGTATTTCGTCGGGAATAGATTGATGAACCAGACTATCAGCATGACGGGATATAGTATCTTGGCATCGCTGAACAACACTGCCAAAATGAAGCTCAGCACCAGCCAGAAAAATAACGGAATCAGGAGATAAACAGCGTACAAGCTTGTAAAATAGCCTGGTTCGAAAGGGATTTTATAGGAACTAAGACAGAACCAGGTGAATATAAATGTGGCGATAAAGCTGACTAGAATAACAACTGTAAATGAAGCCACCAATTTGTAACATACCAGTTTTGAGGTCTTCAGTGTCTTGTTCAAGACGATTTCCGCATACCTGTTATCCAAAAATGCCCTGAAATAACCGGCAAAAGCAAATATCATCAACAAGAGCAGAGCAGAGAGAGGAAAAATAACCGCCCTTGCTATCATTTCTTGGCTGACAGAGATACTGCCGCTCTGAATCAGGGCAGAGAATAGGTAATGTTTCTTGCCCAGAAAATGGGACGCCTCGCTTTTAATCGTAAAGAAGCAAAATAACTGGGCGATCCAGAGAAAAGGATTTCTGGCAAACTGCATGAATTCATATTTAAGAAAATCAAGCGTGTAGGCCACTTATGCCCCCCCTCGCATGAGCGCAAGATAGGCGTCTTCCATATTGATCTCCTCCGTGCGGGAAGTCGCAAACGGAGGCTGTTCTCCGACTATCCTGTATTCCCATCCGCCATCCACGAGCTTCTTGTTAACCACCAAGAAGTGCTCACTTAGCATGGCAATTTCATCCACGCCGCACGTCCCCACCCATACCTTCTCCTCAACCTGATCAATCAAGTCTTCTGGGTATCCGTTAAATAGAAGTTTGCCTCTGTCTATCACCCCTATCTCCGAGCATACATTCTCCAGATCGTTGATAATATGGGTAGAGAAAACTATAGTTTTTTCCCGCCCCAGGACGGACAGAAAATTTTTATACCTGATTCTCTCCTCGGGATCAAGACCGGCCGTCGGTTCATCTACTATGATTATCCGGGGGTCATTCAGGAGACATAGCGCTATCCCCGCCCTGCGTTTCATCCCACCCGAGAAGGTTTTCAACTTTTTATTGGCGACCTTTTCCAAGCCGGTCACCTCTACGGCTTGGGTCACTCTTTTCTTTCTCTCATTCCTGTTTGTTATCTCATTCAACAGGCATATATAATCCAGAAACTCCATAAGGGTAAGGTTGGGGTATAAACCGAACTCATGGGGCAAGTAACCTATGATCTTGCGGATCTCGTAGATGTCCCTGCGTATGTCAAGGCCATCTATCTCGATTTTTCCCTCACCAAATCCCATAACCGTAGCCAGAATGCGCATGAGAGTGGTTTTCCCCGCGCCATTGGGTCCTAACAAGCCGAAAATTCCCTGCTCGATGCATAAGTTAATGTCTTGAAGGGCTTGAGTGCCATTTTTATAGGTTTTACTCAAGCAACTGATATTTATTGTCAAATTGATCACAACTCCTTAAATAAATAAATGTGGGTCGTTCCCGATATAATAGATATACCTTCCTAAATTCCAATTCACTTATTGTAAGAGGCACTTCTATCCAAGCAGCAACAAGATTATCCTAATATTTTATTTAAATTCAACATTCATGTTCATAGTCCTTCCATATTAGCACTTTTTGCCCATTATTGGTGTGCTAATTTTCGATGTATATTTTTAATCTATGTTTTGCGCCTCCGTTCGTACTTTCCCACCCACCTCTCCCACAACAGACAATTAATTTTCCCTTAAGCAGGAAATGACAAGAAATAGAAGAATCAATAGTTAAGGTTTTATGGAGGAGAGTCAAATGCTGAGCATTGTCGACAGTTGCTGCTGTTTGGGATTGGAAACTCATTATGTGCGGGTAGAGGTGGATGTTTCACGCGGCCTTCCCGCCTTTAATATTGTGGGGCTGCCTGATGCCGCGGTCAGGGAAGCGACAGAGCGAGTGCGTGGCGCGATCCGAAATGCGGGGTTTGATTTCCCTATCAAGAGGATGACAGTCAACCTGGCACCTGCGGACCTGCGCAAAGAGGGATCCCTTTTTGACCTTCCTATAGCTATAGGCATTTTGGCCGCAACAAGGCAGATCCCCTCTACAATACTTCCCCAGCATTTTTTTGTCGGGGAACTCTCCCTTGACGGCACAATCTGCCCTGTGCCCGGCATCCTGTCCATGGCCGGCAGCATCAGCCATGAACACCCGCAAAAAACATTTATTATCCCTCAAGGCAATCTGGAAGAGGCATCCCTGATCAAGGTAATTAATGCAAAAGGTGCAGGGCATTTAAGAGATATATTCAGCTACCTCACAGGTGAGAAGGAGTTACCAGACGCTGCCGACCTTCCGGAGTTTGAATTGGAGCCTGGAACTGGTCCGGTTAACCACCTTGATTTTGCCGATGTGAAAGGTCAAAAAAGAGTTAAGCGTGCATTGGAGATTACCGCGGCAGGGGGGCATAATATATTGATGATCGGGCCTCCAGGCACCGGTAAAACCCTTCTGGCAAGGTGTCTGCCCTCCATCCTGCCTCCTTTAAGCTGGGAGGAGTGCCTGGAAGTTACCAGGATCTATAGTGTTGCCGGCCTCTTGCCCAAGGATCACCCGGTGATCACAGCAAGACCATTCCGCGCCCCTCACCATACCGCATCTGCGGTGAGCATCATCGGTGGGGGTAGGGTTCCCCGACCGGGTGAGGTCAGCTTTGCCACACATGGTGTGCTTTTTCTCGATGAGCTGCCTGAGTTCCACCGGGATGTGTTGGAGGCCTTACGGCAGCCGCTGGAGGATGGTATAGTTACAGTGACCCGGGCATCAGGGGCATTTACCTTCCCGGCAAGATTCATCCTTGCGGCAAGTATGAATCCCTGCCCCTGCGGACACCTTGGGGATTCGCAGCAGGAATGCAGTTGTACCCCTTATCAGGCCCAGCGCTACCGCAACCGCGTTTCAGGCCCGATCATGGATCGCATTGACCTGCATGTTGAAGTACCGCGTTTGGAATTAAAAGATATAAAAGCTGAAAAAAAGGAGGAATCCTCACTGGAGATCGGGAAAAGAGTAATTAATGCCCGACAAAAACAACAGAAGCGTTTCCTCGGCACTGATATCAACTGTAATGCAGAAATGCAGAATCATCATTTACCACATTACTGCTCTTTGGATAGAGATACGAAAGAATTACTTTATCAAGCCTTTCATAAACTAAAGTTAAGCATGCGGGCACTGGACAGGGTTGTAAAAATTGCCCGTACCATCGCTGACCTCGTCGGATCGACGAAAATTGAACAAATGCACCTTGCTGAAGCAATACAGTACCGTTGCCTGGATCGTTCTCTCTGGTAAAATAGACTTATAGAGTATTTGGAAGGGATAGAAGAGTTACCTCGACGCCGTCGAGGTTGAACCGTAAAAATGACTTATAGAGTGTTTGGAAGGAGGCAAAAAAGATGATTCCCGTTCAGGTAAAAGAGATCGCTTTGGATGTTTCGCTAAGCCCGGTGGTTCTGCTGGTTGATGAAGAAGAAAACCGCGCTCTTCCTATTTGGGTGGGACCTCTCGAAGCTCAATCCATTGCCATGGCCCTTCAGGGGGTCATCACCCCCAGACCTATGACACATGACCTCATGAAAACAGTTTGTGATAATTTAGGTGCTTCGGTACGCAGTGTTGAGATCAACGATATCCACGATGGCACCTATTATGCCAAATTGAATATCCAAACCATTTCCGGAGAATGCATTTTAGACTCCCGACCCAGTGATGCCATTGCCCTTGCGCTCAGGACAGGAGCACCTGTTTACATCTCGGAAAAGGTTGCCGAGTACACACTTTCAGTTGAGGAACTCGTTGATGAAAGCCAGCAGCAGGAACTGAGAAAGATTCTGGGTCTGGAAGGCCCTGAAGATCTGAAGAAGTCTTTGCATTAATAAAGATAAAAAGAGGGGTGATCATGCCCCTCTTTTTATCTTGCAAGCCTATCGTTTAATTGTATAACTCCAGTTCATGCCGTTATTATTGTCCCAATTGTCAGCGCTGTCCTTAAAACAGAAGTTGAATTGACCATCTCTTTCGATCTCAATACTTTTTTCCCACTCATTTCCTGCCTTATTCATGCGGTGATCATAGATGTTCTGCCAGGAAGCTGTACCATAGCCGGTGTGTAAAAAAACCTGATCCGCCCCTGCCCCGGACAGCAAACCATGGTATCTAATTTTGACCGTCTCTCCAGCCCTGCCAGGCACCGGAGAAATACTGAAACCCGGGTGTAAATTATACAACTGATAACCCTCCTTGTAATTTCTTTATAACTAGTATGAAAAAGGAGGAGTTCTTTTATACTATTTTACATGACCATTTTTTTCAAGCGCTCGGTAACCACAGAACCCAGTATATATAAAGCTGCTGTACTAAGATACTTGGGGGCCGAGGCGTCAAAAATCATATTTGCTCTGGCAGGAAACTCCTCATCAGCAACCCATAGGATTACAGCAACCGGTATTTTAGGAAATACCGGAATCACGACTCCTATATCCCCCATCCCTACCTCCTGCCCACCCAAAGTACGTGAAACTTGCAGAAGTCTTCCGGGTTGGCCGCTAAAAACCCGTACAAGCGGTTCCACAGCCTGAATCCTGAAAGGGCGATCATGCAGCATTCCGTTCGGCAGTTCTGCATAAGAAATCCAACGATTATTTAAGGGCTCACCTGTTGCTTGAGCCAGGTATTGAAGAATTAAAGACTGCTCTTCCAGAGGAAGGTCAGCCGGGTCATGAGGATAAGTGAACCTGCCCTCGGGATGGGAGAGCGAATATGACCTATTTAGATAAACAACTCTGATCTCCTTTTTGTCTGGATCGTACTCAGCGCCACTTAACCTGGCCATCCGCTCAGGACAACACCTTGCAAATTCATCTTTCGCTTCTCGATAAGCAGCGGAAAACAAGTTCCACACCTCCCTGCAACTAATATGTCTTGCTGAGCAGTTCAGCAAGATGCATTACCTGAACAGGTATCTCTTGTAGTTCAAGCTGATGCCGTATTTGCATGATACAGGACGGGCATCCTGTGATCACTGTCTGTGCACCCGAATCTACAATATTACGGGTTTTCCGGTGTCCGATCCTGTTGGCGAGTTCGTAGTGGGTGAGATTAAATGACCCGGCTGCTCCACAGCAGCGGTCAGGATCCTTCATTTCCCTGAAAGCAATCCCAGGAACAGCCTTGATCAATTTTCGGGGTGCCTCACTGACGCCCTGCCCGCGGCGCAAATGGCAGGGATCATGATAGGTCACCACACTACTAACTTCCTTATCACCTGGCTTAAAGTCGATTACATCACCCATCAATTGACTGAAATCAACCACTTTTTGAGAGAAGATGCGCGCATCCCTGCCTCCGATCAGATCACCGTATTGACGAAGCATGCTGCCACAGGAGGCGCAGTCAGTAATGATGATATCAACCCCTGCCTTCTTAAAAACCTCGATGTTTCTGCGGGCAAGCAGTACTGCTGACTCTTCATCACCACTGGTCAAAGCCGGAAGTCCACAGCACCACTGCTCAGGGATCACCACTTCCAGGGGGTGGTTCTTGAGCACCTTGAGAACAGCATGGCCGGTTTCCGCAAATACATAGTTGGTCAGGCATCCCGTATAATAGCCCACCCGCAGCCGCGGCTTGCTGGATGATAAAGTCATCGGCACCTGCGCCCTAAAGGGAACTCTATTCATTCTGGGCAGCAGTTTTTCTTTTCTGGCAAGTTCGCCAGGCAGTAGACCCAGGATATTGGTTTTACGCATAAGCCACTGCAGGCCGCTCTGCTGGTAAAGATAAGCAAATTTGGCTGCCAGGGTCAGTCTGCCATTATTCTGTAAAAGATGATGAAAGACATTCTTTTTTACAAAGGGAATCCCTTTCTGATGGGCGATTTCCCGGCGAATAGAGAGAACCAACTCATCAACAGGTATACGGTTCGGACACTGAACAGTACAGGCTTTACACAACAGGCAGAGGCTCATCAGTTCCATCATCTTCGGGGATAGCTCCAGGTTGCCATCTAGATAATTTTTCATCAAAAACAATTTCCCTCTGGCAACAAGGGGTTCGCTGTGGGTTTCTCCATAAAGTGGGCAAACCGCCTGGCATCCCCCGCATTTACTGCAGCGGTTGAGGTATTCCTTGATGGTTTTATTATCCATTACTGTCGCCCCGGAATATCTTACCTGGATTAAGAATGTTGTTGGGATCGAGAGCCTCTTTGATCCTCCTCATCACTTCAAACCCTGCCTCACCTGTCTCCACTTTTAAGTAAGGTGCTTTCATCATTCCGATGCCGTGTTCACCTGAAAGAGTCCCTCCAAGTTCTACAGCTGCCTTAAATAGTTCTCCAATGGCCTTTTCCACTCTCTGCATCTCTTCCGCATCTGTTTGATCACAGAGGATGTTGGGGTGTAGATTCCCATCCCCGGCATGCCCAAAGATAACCAGCTCCAGATTGTACCTTGAGGCTATTTCCTTCAGCCTTCTGACCATCCTGGGGATGGCCATCCTGGGAACTGAGATATCTTCGCTGATCTTTGTCGGCTTGATCTGGACAACAGCTGCTGATACAGACCTGCGGGCTGCCCAGATGCTCTCCCGCTCTTCTTCTGTTTCGGCGATCTTGATCTCCCGGGCACCACAGTCCTGGCAGAGTTTTGCTATTTCATGGGCCTGGCAGTCCAGCAGAATCTGTGGCCCATCCACCTCGATGATCAAGATCGCTTCCGCATCCAGAGGCAGACCCATCTGCTTATGGTTCTCTACACACCGGATCGTGCGGTCATCCATCATCTCCAGGGTAACGGGAATGATCCCCCCTCTGATAATCCGGCTCACACTTTGGGCGGCATCATCTAACTTATCATAAACCACCATCATCGTTTTTTTCGCCTCAGGCTTAGGGATCAAACGAAGATAGATCTTGGTGATAATCCCCAGTGTTCCCTCTGACCCTGTATAGAGGCGCAGTAAATCATAGCCTGTTACTGATTTCACGGTTTTGCCCCCGGTGGTGATCACCTCTCCATCCGGGGTGACAACCTCCAGGCCAAGCACATAATCCCGGGTCACTCCATATTTTAAGGCACGGGGGCCCCCGGCGCACTCAGCTACATTTCCGCCGATGGTAGATGTTTTGAGACTGGCGGGATCAGGTGGATAAAAAAGCCCTCTCTTCTCTACCTCTTCCTGGATTTGAAAGGTGATCACACCAGGTTCTACAACAGCAACCAGGTTTTCTTCATCTATTTCTAATATATTATTCATCCTGGTTAAATCCACAACAACCCCACCGTCAACAGGTAAAGAACCACCACTCAAGCCGGTACCCGCCCCGCGTGGAACCAACGGAAAGAGGTGCTCATTGGCCAGTTTGGCTATTTTCTGTATTTGAGCGGTACAGCAAGGACGGGCAACGAGATCAGGAAGAAAGGCCCTGGGAGTGCTGTCATAGGCGTAGCAAAGCAGCTCTTCTTTGGTTGTTAATACATTTTCTTTTCCGACGACTTTTATGATCTCTTTGATAACAGTAGTAGATAGCATTGCTCCTCCCCCACAACTAAAATGCGTTTTTAATGTGATCAATACTATAATTACCCGATTCTTTGAAGCTGACAGCTACCACATCAAAACGGATCCCGTAATCTCCGTTCCCTTTGCACAGCAGATAGTGTTCTGCCAATCTCCTGATTCTGGCCTGTTTAGCTGCCCCTACAGCTTCCTGTGGTTTACCATAAAGGGCGCTGCGCCTTGCTTTCACCTCGATAAAAACAAGGACACTTCCATCCTGCATAATCAGGTCTATTTCACCTAGACGGCAGCGATAATTCCTCTCTAGGAGATGGTACCCCAGTCGGGATAAAAAAGAAAGAGCCGTCTCTTCACCAAGTATCCCCAGATTGCGAGAAGATCCCATTTGAACTCTCATCCTTTCAGCACCTGATCAAGCATTTCCGAATCAGTGCTGATCACTTCACTCCCCGGAAGGTTTTTCTGTGTAGGAAACATGGACCATACCTGTTCAGAGCTGCCAGGTGGCTTGATGTAGGATACCCTTTATTCCGCGCAAAACCATACTGGGGATAGAGCAGGTCATAATATTTCATAATGGCATCCCTTGTGGTTTTAGCCAGAATAGAAGCTGCAGCAATTGATGCACTTTTCTGGTCACCCTTGATGATCGCTGATTGCGGGACTTTTATACCAGGCACTTCCAGGTGCCCATCAACAAGCACAAAATCCGGCTGCACATCAATATTCCTTATAGCCTGGCGCATAGCATGAAATGTTGCCTGCAGAATATTACAGCGCTCAATAAAACCAACAGAGGCGATCCCGATCCCCCATCCCGCAGCTCTGGCCTTAATTTCAACTGCTAACCTGATGCGCAGGCCTTCAGAGATACACTTGCTGTCATTCAAGTCCGGAATGAACAGTTCCTCCCTTAAGATCACCGCTGCGGCAACCACTGGTCCCGCCAGGGGACCGCGCCCGGCCTCATCGATTCCTGCTATCAACCGAATGTTCTTTCCCCAGAGCATCCGCTCATAGGTATGCATATAGTACAGATGCTTTAAATTTTCAGTCACTGAAAATCTCACTTCTATCTACAGATATATCAAGTATAGATTCCTTACACACTCAAAAAATTCCTTCCTCACATAAAAAACCGCCCCTATCCCCACGGAATAAGAGCGAAGTTAACATGAGAAATTTTATTATGCAATATTGTCCGGTGCTTCCAAGGAAATGCGCCCCAACTTCCCCCTGCTATAAGAACCCAGGATAAAGACTGCGGTGCGCTGCAGGTCATACTCACCATCAGAGGATAAGAAGTTCTTTTCTCTGGCCACACTCTCCAGAGTAGGAGCTGTATCTTTAACACCCAGGTGTCTGGAAAGGGCATCACTGTAATGTGCATTTAGAAAACTGAGCAGCTGTTCAGCTAAATCGACCTCATCCATACGCTCCGGATCCGCGGCCCGAATCACTGCCAGCTTAAAAAGGCTTTCATCATCTTTTTGATGTGATAATAGCAAACCCGGGGTATCCAGAACAGAAATGGTACCCTGAAGATGCACCCACTGCGGTCCCCTGGTGATACCAGGACGATCACCCCTGTGTACAACACGTCTTCCTAAAAGTTGGTTCAAAAAAGATGATTTTCCCGTGTTTGGTATACCCATTACCGCTACACGCAACGGCCTGTTCCGGCGCCCTTTTTCTTTCAATAAACGATGTAAAATTTGGCTCTCCTGGTCAAGGGATTTCCTTACCCCTGCCATACCCTTACCATGAAGTGCATCAACAGGCAAAGCCTTTTCTCCACGGTCGGCGTAAAACTCAACCCAATCCGCGGTAGTATGAGGGTCGGCCAGATCAGCCTTATTTAAAATTAACAGTGACCTTTTATCTTTGATCAGCTGTTTAACCTGCCTGCTGCGGGATGTAAAGGGACAGCGGGCATCTGCCACTTCAAAGATGATATCCACAACTCTAAGGTATTTGGAAAGGTTAGTCACTTAACTCCCCCAAGTCGATCCGGGGGCCAGTAGATCAAAACTGTTTTTCCTACCAAATATTTTTTATTCAAGGGACCCCATACCCTGCTGTCATCGCTGTTGTTTCGATTATCCCCCATCACAAACAAGTGATCCTTAGGAACACGGACTGGTTCAAAATCGGAGACCATGACACGTGGTATATAAGGCTCATCTAACCGCTGACCATTGATATAGACATAGTTGTTGCGTATTTCAATTGTTTCTCCTTCAAAAGCAATTACCCGTTTAACAAAGTTCCGCCGCGGGTCGAGTGGATATTTAAAAACGATAACATCACCGCGCTGCGGAGAGCGAAATCTATAGGTGACCTTGTTGACAATAATCCGGTCTTCCCTGTATAAAGTGGGCTCCATTGAAGGAGACGGAATATAAAAAGGTTCTAAAATCCAAATGCGGATCACTGCTGCCAAAATTACCGCTAATATTACAGCTTCCAGTATATCTTTCCACAGAGTGTCCTTTTCTCTTTCATGCTCCTGAGACATCAGGATTACCTACTTCCGTTCCCGAATTCGGGCAGCTTTACCTACCCTCTTCCGGAGGTAATAAAGCCGAGCGCGCCGTACCCTTCCTCTTTTGATAACTTCGATTTTTTCCAGGCGCGGTGAATGTACAGGAAATGTTCTTTCCACACCCACATTATATGAAATACGCCTGACGGTGAAGGTTTCACCTAACCCACTACCCCGTCTTCGAATCACTGTCCCTTCAAAGACCTGAGTCCTTTCACGTCCCCCTTCAACAACCTTAACATGAACCCGTACTGTATCTCCGGGGCGAAAGGGTGGTACATCCTTTTTTATATAGTCTTGTTCGACCATTTTCATAATATCCACTGGTATAGCCTCCTCATCAAACTTCAAAGATCTCTTAAACGCTGTTCATTATAGCATAGGAAATGGCATATCACAATCATTTCAAGGAACCGCAGACAGGATCTGGTCGATGGTGTTCCTGTCATCCTCCTCCCAGGGAACACCTACCAGCAAATCCGGGCGGCGGAAAAATGTCCTGGCTATTGCCATAGCACGCCTCCAGCGCCTTATCTCCTGGTGGTTTCCAGATAAAAGAATATCCGGAACATCCCATCCCTGAAAACTGCGCGGCCTTGTATAGTGAGGGTACTCCAATAAACCAAAGTTAAAGGATTCCTCTTGTAGAGAGTTTGCATCCCCTACAGTCCCGGGAAGCAAACGCCCCACACAGTCAATAATCGCCATCGATGCTATTTCTCCACCTGTTAATACAAAATCACCCAAAGAAATTTCATCAGTCACCAGAGATTTAACCCGCTCATCAATTCCTTCATAGTGCCCGCAGATCAGGGTGATCTCAGCCTCTTTCGACAGTTCAAGCGCTTTTTCCTGTGTAAAGGTTTCGCCCTGGGGGGTCATGAGGATTACCCGATCCCCTGATCGTATATTCAGGGCATCAAAACAGTTGAAAAAGGGTTCGGGCTTCATCAACATTCCGGCGCCACCCCCAAAGGGATAGTCATCAACCTTACAGTGTTTATCTGTTGAATAGTCCCGTATGTTGATCAGCTCGACCTCCAACAATCCCTGATCCTGGGCCCTTTTCAGAATACTGTTCTCAAGAGGCCCTGCAAACATCTCCGGAAAGATAGTTAAAACTCTGAAAAGCACATCAATCAATCCTCCAGCAGACCAGGCAGTGGGCGAACCAGCATCAGCCCCTTATCCGGATCGATTTCCCTGACAACCTCTTTCAGGGCAGGGATCAAGATTTCTCTTCCCTGATCATCTTTAACCAGATAAACATCATTGCTTCCGGTTTCCAGGATCTCCGCTACCTTGCCCAGGACGGTTCCGTCCTCAGTTGCAGCCAGAAGCCCCACAATTTGATAATGATAATAATGACCCTCAGGAAGCGGTAACACCTCCCCGCGAGGAACCTGGAGCAGAGCATTCCGGTACACCCGCGCATCCTCCGGGGTATCGATCCCTTCAAATTTGATAATGATTTCTCTACCCCGGATCTTTACCCCCTGGATTTCAACTTCCTTGAACATTTTTTGTTTGGAGAGGTAGTAGCTGCCACCCCTGGAGAAACGCTCCGGGAAATCCGTCAGAGGGATCACCTTTATTTCTCCTTGGATACCAAAAGGCGCGGCAACTTTCCCTACCGTAATGAACTCAGCCATTATAAATACCTCACAGCTATCTGATAACAGCTTTAGGAAACGATCTCTACAACAACATTTCTTCCGATTTTATTCCCCTTTGCCTTTGCCAAAGCACGTATCGCCCTGGCGATCTTACCCTGCTTGCCGATCACCTTACCCATATCGGCATCAGCAACTTTAAGCTCAACAATCAGGGCCTTTTCTCCTTCAATTTCCTTAACTTCAACCTCTTCCGGGTAGTCAACCAAGGATGTAGCCAGAACTTTGATCAATTTCTGCATCCTTAACACCTCACTCCGACACCGCTTCTTCTATCTCTGTTCTGCTCTGTCGTTTCTCCCAAATACCTGCTTTCTTGAGCAGACCACGAACAGTATCTGTTGCCTGGGCACCCTTGGAGAGCCAGTAAAGCGCTTTTTCCTCATCGATCTTGATAACTACTGGATCAGCAATTGGTTGATAATAACCGATCTCCTCAATAAAACGGCCATCCCGCGGTGATCGAGAATCTGCAACAACAACACGATACGCCGGGTTCTTTTTGGCTCCGATTCTCTTTAAGCGAATCTTTGTAGCCAACTTGTCATCCTCCTTTTACATAAACGGAAATTTCATAGATTTTAATTTGCGGGCGCTTTTACCCGCACCAAGTTCACTCAACTGTTTAAACAACTTACAGCTTTGATCAAAATGCTTTAACAACCTGTTGACATCCTGGACCCTTCTTCCGCTTCCCCGAGCGATACGCTTCCTTCTGCTGCCCTTAATAATGGCCGGGTTGCGGCGTTCCTCCGGAGTCATGGAGTTGATCATCGCCTCTAAGTAAGTAAACTCCTTCTCATCGATCCCCTCCTGAATTTGGCGCAGCTGCTTTGCTCCACCCAGCCCGGGGATCATACCCAGTACCTGCTCCAGAGGTCCCATGGATTGTACCTGCTTGATCTGTTCGAGAAAATCATCCAGAGTGAATTCCTGTTTGCGCAGCTTCTTTTCCAGTTCTCTTGCTTTTTCCTCGTCAATGGTTGCCTGCGCTTTTTCAATCAGGCTTAACACATCACCCATACCCAGTATCCGAGCTGCCAACCGGTCCGGGTAAAAGGGGTCCAGGGCATCGAGCTTTTCCCCGGTACCGATAAACTTAATCGGGCAACCGGTCACCTTTCTCACTGAAAGGGCTGCTCCCCCGCGGGTATCACCGTCAAGTTTGGTCAGGATCACCCCGGTAAGACCGAGTTCCTCATGGAAAGACTTGGCGATATTGACGGCATCTTGCCCGATCATGGCATCGACAATCAGGAATACCTCCTGGGGTGTGACTGCATCCTTCATCTGCTGTAATTCTTCCATCAGTTTCTCATCGATATGCAGTCTGCCTGCGGTATCGATGATCACCAGGTCATAACCATGACTTCGGGAGTGCTCTACAGCCTGCCTGGCAATAGTTACCGGGGAGTTCCCCTCTTCCAAAGCAAAAAAGGGAACATCGATCTGTTTTGCCAGCACCTCAAGCTGCTTAATCGCAGCAGGGCGGTAAACATCTGCAGCTACCAGAAGGGGCTGTTTTCCCTGCTTCTTGTAATGCAGAGCCAATTTCCCCGCAGTTGTAGTTTTTCCGCCGCCTTGAAGACCAACCAGTAAAAAAACTGTAGCACCGGAACTATTAAACTCTACACTGCTTTTGGTATCTCCCATGACAGCTGTGAGTTCTTCATTGACAATCTTGATCACCTGCTGGGCAGGAGTAAAGCTATCCAAAACATCTGCCCCAAGACTGCGCTCCCGGATGCGCTGGATAAATTCTTTCACAACAGGAAGGCTCACATCAGCTTCCAGAAGGGCAAGCCTTACCTCCCGCAGAGCGGAGTTGAGATCCTTTTCCGTCAGTTTTCCCTTACCGCGCAGCTTTTTAAATGTTTCCTGCAGCTTTTCTGCCAGGCCTTCAAACAACTAATCCTACCTCCCTTCCTGAGAATCCGTAAGAATCTTCTCTTTCAGGTAACCTGCCAGGAGACCGAGCTTGAGCTCATAGTCCTCCAATGCCCTTTCGGCACGCTTGAGATTATCATGGACCGCCTGTCTGGTAATCTTGAGATTCTCTGCAATTTCACCCAGGGACAGGTCCTGCTCATAATAGTACCTGATCACTTCCTGTTGTCTGTCGGTTAATAACTTACCGTAGAAATCCGACAGCAGGGCCATGCGTTCAAATCTCTCAATTTTCATTTTCTTTCCCACCTGTCAAGGCAATCACCTTGACACCATTCTACGGCAAAGAAAACTTTATGTCAAGGTGAGACGCGGGGACGGTTCTCGCGTCTCACTCGTGTGGATCAAGGGGATGGTTGTTCTCGCGTCTCAGATGCGTGGATCAAGGGTATGGTTGTTCTGATCCATTTATGATCTTTTCCATCAACTAACAACCAATCGCTAATCTGAAAAACAGAAATCGGAAACTATTCCCACTTCCAACCTCCCACTTCCCACATCTCATTTACTAACCACTAATAAGCCTTCGGGCGCGCTCCTCCACTTCCTGGAGAACCCGCTCTTTATCTATGGTCAAGACTTTGCGCTTTTCCATTAACGATGCGGCCATCGATGATCACTGTATCCACATCACTTGCCTGGGCGGCATAGACCATATGTGAAGTAAGATTGTGCCGAGGGTAGAGGTGTGCCTGATTCAGATCAACTAAAATGATATCTGCTTTATAACCTGGTTTAAGAAGACCCACATCTTCAAGCCCCAACGCCCTGGCTCCGTCTCCGGTGGCCATGGACAGCACCTGGGGAGCAGGAAGAGTCAGGGGGTCCATCTGATTGACCTTATGCAGAAGGGCTGCTGTGCGCATCTCTTCCAGCATGTCCAGATTGTTGTTGCTTGCCGCTCCATCTGTTCCAATCCCAACTGTCACTTCAGCTGCCAGCAGCTGGGGAACAGGAGCGATACCACTGGCCAGTTTCATGTTGCTCTCCGGATTGTGAGCAACCCCTGTACCGGTCTCAGCAAGAACAGAGATATCTTCAGCTGTTAGGTGAACACAGTGGGCAGCCAGTGTGGTAAACTGGAAAACCCCGCGCTCTTTTAGATATTCAACAGGTGTTTTCCCGTACAATTTATTAATCTGCTCGACCTCATCTTTGGTTTCCGCCACATGAATATGAATACCCGCCCTGTAATCCTGAGCCAGGGCAAGCACTTTATCAAGGTAGTCCGGGGGACAGGTGTAAGGGGCATGTGGCCCAAGCCAGATAGATATCCTCCCTTTAGCTGCTCCCTGCCACTTTTCTAAAAACTCCTTGCTCTCCTCAAGGCCGGTTTCCGCTTCAGATCCTGTTCCCACCAGCCCCCGAGCCAGGCAGGCCCGCATACCGCTCTCCTCAACCGCCTCTGCTGCGCGGTCCATAAAGAAATACATATCACTAAAGGTGGTGGTCCCTGACTCGATCATCTCCACCAGAGCCAGCATTGTCCCCCAGTAGACATCATCAGCTGTAAGGCGCGCCTCTATCGGCCAGATCTTTTTTTCCAGCCAGTACATCAGAGGCAGGTCATCTGCATAGCTTCGCAAGAGCGTCATGGCAGCGTGTGTATGACAGTTGATCAGCCCGGGCAGACAGAGGTAATCCTCCCCCTCCATGACGCGCTCCGCTTTCCAATCCCGAGGAAGCTCTCCCTCATCTCCAACCTTGAGGATGCGGTCCCCCTCAATGGCTAGATCGCCCCTTGCTGCCGCGGCATCTCCATCATCTGGAAGCAAATAACAATTCTTTATCAATAATTTCACATTATTCACCCTTTCCCTGGCCGTAACTTTCCAGGAAATTATTACGCAAGACAGATACATCATGATCACTCAGCAGGAATGGGGTGCCATTAAGCTGTGAAAAAAGATAAACCAATGCCCCCTTCTCCACAACCTGACAGACCAGGAGCGCTTCTCTCAGGGATCGCCCTACCACCCACCACCCCATGGTTAGCCAGCACGAAAACAGCTGACACGGTCCCCCACGAGCACCTCACTGCCGCAGCAGCAAGCTCATCAGTCCCCGCAGGAGCATAAGGAGCAACCCTGACATCTCCCCCCAGCAGCTGTGCCATCTCTTCTAAAACAGGCGGCAGGGGCTTGCGGGTGACAGTAAAAACCGAGGCATAGGAGCTGTGGGTATGCACAATCCCATTGATATCTTGACGCGCCCTGTAGATGGCTGCATGTAAAGGCGTCTCTGAAGATGGCTTTAACCTGCCAGCCAGTACTTCCCCCTGCAGATCGATTATCACAAGGTCTTCTGCTGTCAGTTCATGATAAGGCACACCACTGGGGGTAATTAAAAAGGAATCCGGATTGGATAAACGCACACTGATATTCCCCCAGGTTCCTGAAACAAGCCCTGAATTTATAATTATTTTACCCGTTTCTAAAACTGCCTGCACCTCTGATTCCCGTGGGATCATCGCTGAACCCCTTCCTCATCAAAACTTCTCCTGATGGATTTTTCCAATGGCGGCTTTAAAACCCCTTTTTCAGTGATCACTGCTGTAACCAGGTGATGGGGAGTTACATCAAAGGCGGGGTTGAGAACCGCGCAGTTTTTTACACTGACCAATTGCCCGCCGAGCTCCCGCACCTCCCGGGGGTCTCGCATCTCAATGGGAATCTCCTTCCCTTCCTCCAGGTCCAGATCGATTGTGGATGAAGGTGCCACAACATAAAAGGGACAGTTGTGGTAGTTGGCAAGGACAGCTAAGCCATAGGTGCCAATCTTATTGGCGAAATCACCATTAGCCACAATACGGTCAGCCCCTACCAGTACCAGATCAATCCCTTCATGAAGGAAAACATATCCCAGCATGTTATCTGTGATCAGGGTAAAGGGGATCCCCGCATCATGCAGCTCCCAGGCTGTCAGACGAGCCCCCTGCAGTACAGGACGGGTTTCCGGCACGAAAGTCTTGATACTTTTACCCTGATTGTGAGCAGCACGTATCACCCCTAAGGCAGTGCCCCAACCCGCTGTGGCCAGGGCCCCGGTGTTGCAGTAGGTGAGAATATTGGCCTCAGGTGGTACCAGTGATGCACCGAAATCAGCCATCTTCTCTTCCAGCTTCCGCTCTCTGTTATGGATCGCAAGAGCTGCTTCCAGCAGTACACTGCGAATATTATCCAGGCTTTTTTCCTGAATGTTCAGGTAGGCATCTCTCATTCGCTCCAGTGCCCAGCGAAGATTGACCGCGGTTGGTCGCGTAGCCAGGAGTTCCCGCTCTGCCTGATCCAAGAATTGTTCCAGAGGCAGACCCGGATCAGCGCGGTAATTAAAAGCAGCCAGGGCGTAGCCGTAGGCAGCCGCAACCCCAATTGCCGGGGCACCCCTTACTTTCAGGCTGTAAATGGCCTCAGCCACCTCCTGGTAGCGAGAACAGGCAACATAAGTGGTTTGGTGAGGCAGTTTTGTTTGATCCAGCAGAAAAAGCCTCTGCCCTTCCCAATACACAACTTCCATGACTGATAGTCTCCTTAATCAGTGGTTTGATTCTTTTTCATACCCAGGGAACCCAGTTCTGCTGCAGCCCCCGCACAAGTACAGCTGCGCTCTTCCGAAAGGGATTCGATAGCTGCAAAGATCAGCCGGCGAAGCACCGCCTGGGATCTGCCCATCACCTCAACAACCTCCTGGTGGGAAAGGGGATGTGGTGATATTCCCGCGGCATAGTTGGTGACGAGAGCCAGTGTAGCGTAACAGAGCCCGGCCTCCCTGGCCAGTACAACCTCAGGAACGCTGGTCATCCCCACCAGATCTCCCCCCAGCATCTGAAACATCTGAATCTCACCAGCTGTCTCATAGCGCGGCCCCTCTGTGCAGACATAGGTTCCTTTATCGTGAACTGCGATCTGCAGTCCTTCTGCAGTCTCCTTAAGATGCCGGCAGACACTCGTGCAGTAGGGGTTAGTCACATCAACATGCAGAACACCATCTTCTCCCCCCTCATAAAAGGTCACGGGACGTGATTTGGTGAAGTCCAGGAACTGATCCACGAGAACGATCTCCCCGGGCTGCATCTCCAGATTTAAGGACCCCACCGCAGCCGTAGCCAGAACAACACCTGCACCCGCCTCCCGCAGTGCCCATATATTGGCGCGGTAATTCACCAGGTGTGGGGGAACAGAATGCTGCTCCCCATGCCGCGGCAGAAAGAGTATCTGTTGATCATGATAATAACCGGACTTTAATTGTATATCACCAAAGGGTGTTGCTATCATCAACTCTTTTTCATTTTCCAGAAGGCCCGGGTCATAAAAACCCGTTCCTCCGATGATTCCCGTTTTCATTACTCATCCTCCTCAGTAAAGAGTGCACTCACAAACTCATGGCTGTCAAAATCCCTGAGGTCTTCCATGCCTTCTCCTGTCCCTACAAGTTTGACCGGAATCCCCAATTCTTCAGAGATGGCCAGCACAATTCCTCCCTTTGCTGTGCCATCAAGCTTGGCCAGGGCAATCCCGGTTACCTTTGTGGCCTCCTTGAATAATTCAGCCTGCCGCAGGGCATTTTGGCCGGTAGCGGCATCGATAACCAGCAAAACCTCATGGGGTGCTTCAGGAATCTCCCTGGTGACCACTCGTTCTATCTTCCGTAGCTCCTCCATGAGATTTGTTTTTGTGTGGAGTCGGCCGGCGGTATCGATGATCACCACATCAATACCCCGTTTTTTTGCTGCCTGCAGGGCATCAAAAACCACTGCAGCCGGATCAGAACCCGCCATATGCTTGATTATCTCAGAACCCGTTCTCTCACTCCAAATTTCCAACTGCTCAATAGCTGCAGCACGGAAGGTATCTGCAGCTACCAGGAGCACATCTTTCCCCTGTTGACACATCCGGTATGCCAGCTTGCCGATGGTCGTGGTTTTCCCCACACCATTGACACCGACAACCAGGATTACAGCCGGCAAAGCGGTGTTTATCTCCAGGGAAGCCTGTTCTCCCAACAACTCCAGCATTTTTTCCTCGAGCAGGTCACGCACATCTGCTGCTTCACTGATTTTACGCTGTTTAACCTCAGATCGTATTTCATCCAGCAGGTGACAGGCAGCAGCAACCCCCACATCTGCTTGCAGCAGAATATCCTCCAGTTCCTCATAAAACTCTTCATCGATTTTCTTATGTACTGTAACAAGCTCGGTCACTTTGGAAACAAAATTATTGCGCGTTTTAGTCAGCGTCTCCTTAAGTTTAGAAAAGAAAGCAGCCACATCAATCACAATCCTTTGAAAATAATCAAATTCATGCCCTATTTTACCACAAAAAGAAGAACTAGTTCACTGCAGCTTATGAAATATGATGCTGTTCATCATTTTCGGGGTTGTATTCACCGAGCTGAACGGAAACCAGCTTGGAAACCCCTGGTTCCTCCATAGTAACTCCATAGAGGTGATCAGCGATCTCCATTGTCTGGTAGCGGTGGGAGATTAATATTAACTGGCTGCCCGCACTCCAGCCTCGCAAAAAGTTAGCAAAGCGAGCCAGATTGGCCTCATCGAGAAATGCCTCAACCTCATCCAATAAGTAGAAAGGACTGGGGGTGGACTGCAGCATGGCGAAAAGAAAGGCAATCCCGGTCAAAGACTTCTCTCCCCCTGAAAGCAGTGAAAGATGACGCGGCTTTTTTCCACGAGGAACAACACAGATATCAATCCCTGTCTCAAGAAGATCTGCCTCCTCTGTAAGCAGCAGATCCGCCTTCCCACCTTCACTGAGCAGGCTAAACATTTCCTGAAAATTAGCCCTTACCGTCTGGAAGGTTTTCTGAAACCGTACTGCAGCAATCTGGTCGAGTTCGCCGATCATTTTGGTAAGGGAGCGTTTCCCATCTTCCAAATCCTTAATTTGCTGCTCCAGATAAGAGATCCTGTCCTGGACTGCCAGGTACTCTCCGGGTGCAGCAAAGTTAATCTCCCCTAGAGCAGCCATTTCCTGCTTGACTGCAACAAGTTCTTCTTTCAGGGCAAGCTCCTCCCTGCGGCTCAGTGTTTTAATATCTTCTCCCGGGTCCAGATTCAAATTATTTTCACTTGCCTGGCTGAGGATCTGATTTTTTAGATCCTTTAAGTGCTCTAATTTTATGCTGTTGTTTTGCAGCCGCTGCTCTGACTTGAGGGCGATCTCTTTTAGTTTGAGGCATCTCTTTTCTTTGGCATTTACATACCTCTCTCTGGCAGCCACCTGCTTTTTCATAAAAGCAATGGATTTATCCAAGTTCTCTTTCCACCCGGTGCGGGTATGCAGGTCTTCCTGCAGAGACTCCTTTTGTTTTTGATTAATTTCCTTTTCAGCTTGTAGTGCAGTCAGTTCCTTTTCCATTTTCAACAACTCCTGGGTGCGCAGCTGAAGCAGCTGCTGCAGCTGGTTGCGCTTTTCCTCCTGGTGTTTTAAATCTTGCGATAATGTGCTGTATGAAACCTGGGCTGCGGACAGTCTGGACATCAGTTCCTGGGTTCGATCCTCTGAATGGCGGCGAGCCATTTCCAGGTTTCTTCTTTTACCTTCCGCTTCCCGCTCTTGGGCAGTAATTGATTCCAGTTCCTGCTCCAGCTTACTGACCTGTTCATCGAAATCTTGTTGATGGTAGAGCAGTTCTTCTATTTCCAGCCGGCAGGTCTCATTAGACTCAGCCAGCTGCTTCAACTCCTGTCTGTATGCATTTAAACTCTGCGCCTCATCCCTTATGGCCTCTCCTATCTGTTCGATCTTCTCCCGGAGATCATAAATCCTCTTCCTTGCCTGTCCGAGCTCAACCTTCAACTCCTGATCTCGCTCCTTGCAAGAGTTAAGCCTCTGGCTCTCTTCCAGAATCTGCTTTTCCAGTTCTTTCAGTTCCTGCTTGCGCCGGCGTGTTGATGGATAACGGGAAGGCGCTCTCCCCCCTGTAAATAAGCCTCCTGCCTGAATCAACTCCCCATCCATTGTGACAACCCGGTAGCGGTATTTATTTTTATCCGCAAATAAACTGGCATGATCAAGATTATCAGCAAGATACGTCCTTCCCAGCAGGTATTCCGCCAACTTTCTATAACGCTCTTCACAGATCACCAGGTCCGCAAGCCGCCCGATCACACCCTCGACCAGAAGAGCATCATCCCTATCCTGGAATGTCCTGTGATCCAGTGCCTGCAAGGGGAAAAAGCTTGCCCTGCCCGCCCTCTCCCTTTTTAACAAAGCAATCGCTTCCTGGGCAGCCCTGGGGGTTGTACAGATAAAATTATGAGCAGCCCGCCCCAGGGCAGTATCCAGAGCAGTTCCATAGGGGGAGGGGATGTTCAGCAGTTCCTCCACAAGGAAAAGGGGTTCCCCGTCAAACCTGACACCTTTAGCCAGCTCCTGTAAAACCCTCTTCACACCCTGCTGATAGCCCTCTTGATTGTCTTCCGCATCTTTGAGTACAGATAAACGCACCTGAAGCCGGTCGATCTTCTTTGAAAGGGACTGGAGCTGTAATAGATTCTTTTCCTGTTCCATTGTCAGCTGGTGTACAAGTTTTTCCTCTTTCTCCAGTTCAGCCTTAACGGCTTCTTGTGAGGCAGCATGTTTTTTGCACAACTCCTCACCCGCAAGGATCTTTGTTTCCAGTTCCGCATAACGGGACTTTCCTTTATTGACCCTTTGGATAAGAGAATCCCGCTGGCGCAAGAGCACCTCTTTTTTATTCTTCTGCACCTGAAGATCACTGACCAAGGCAGTCTTTTGGTAGAGTATCTCAAAAATCTCTTTATCAACACTATCCCATGTCATGTTTGATTCTTTCTTTTGCTCTTCCCAATCACTTTTCTCTGCTATTAACTCCTCCACATCACTCTCTGCCTGGGATTGAAGGCCTTTCAGATTTTCACAGACAGATACGACCTCTGCCAGCTCCTGTTCTGTTTCTGCCTTTCTTTGTACAATCACCGCCAGCCTGGCATCCAACTCAGTCCCGCGGTCATCAAAAGAACCTAATTTTTCCTCCAGGCGGGCAAGTGCAGAGTGTCTCTCCTGAAGAACACTCTGTATCTCACTTAAATCCTCTCCTTTTTGCTCAATGGCATTAAGCCTCAAAGACAACCCTCTCCGGAATTCAGCAAGCTGCTTTTCCAGTATGGTAATAGTCTCCTGTATACGACCTAAAAAAGACTTCAGCTGATGGGAATCATTCGTTATATCCTCATCCTTTTTCCTGGCCGAGGCCAGTTGGCCTTCCAGCAAACAGAGCTCCATTTCCCGATGTGCTTTAGCAAATCTCATGTGTTGCTCTGCAACCTCTGCCTGTTTTTTTAAAGGGATCTCCATCTTTTCCTATCTCTACTAAAGATCCTCCAAACGGGCCAGAGAATCTTCTGTTTCCTGGAGCCTTTTCAGGGTATTAGCCTTGCGCTGGCGATAACTGCTCACCCCGGCAATTTCTTCGAGAAAAGTTCGCCTTTCTTGCGGGCGCACCATTGTAAACTCGTCAATCTTACCCTGAGATGTGATAGAAAAAGCCGCACGACTGATACCACATTGAGCAAAAAGCTCCTGGATATCACGCAGGCGGCATAATTGTTTATTGATGAAATATTCACCTTCTCCAGACCTGTAAACACGCCTGGTAATGCTTACTTCTTCAAAGGGGAGGGGCAAAACCTGTCCTCTGTTATCGAATGTCAGCGTTACTTCAGCCATCCCATGGGGGCGTCGCCTGGAGGTGCCGGAAAAAATAACATCATCCATTCTATATCCCCTGAGAGACCGTGCACTCTGCTCCCCTAATACCCACTGGACAGCATCTGTTATATTGCTTTTTCCACAACCATTGGGTCCAACGATAACAGTAATACCCTTCTCAAACTCAATAGTAACCCGTTCTGCAAATGACTTAAACCCCTGAATTTCTAAACACTTGAGATACATAATTCCTAAACAACGCCCTATCTTGGCTCAACAATAAATTTAATCGCTGTCCGCTCTTCACCGTCAATAAATATCTCCGCAAAAGCGGGTATCATAATTATATCAACCCCATTAGGCGCTATGAAACCACGAGCAATAGCAATTGCCTTCACTGTCTGGTTAACTGCCCCTGCACCCACAGCTTGCAGTTCTGCTGATCCCGACTCTCTCAAGATTGCAGCAAGTGCACCGGCTACTGATTTAGGGTTTGATTGAGCAGCTACTTTGAGTACTTCCACCTAGTTTTCCCCCTTTTTTCCGCATCGGTTGTTATATGTCTTGATATGGTTATATCTTCGACCTTCAACAGATAATTCCTGCATGGCGGGGGTTTACTTGATGTATTTATATTTTACGACTTTTTTTCTTAATAGTTCTACAGCTTCCTTGGCTGCCTGTTGTTCAGACTCTTTCTTGGATTTTCCACTCCCTGAACCCAGCAGCTTTTTATTCAAATAGACACCTGATGTGAAGCGTTTATTATGATCAGGCCCCGTTTCCGAGATAAGTTGATAGGACAACCGGTCACTGCCCCTGCGCTGGATTACTTCCTGTAAAAATGTCTTATAATCACTGGATACACCCTGCACGGTTTTTTCAATTTCCTCTTGAAAAAGGGACCATAAAAAACTACAAGCCTTTTGCCAGCCCTGATCCAGGAAAACTGCTGCGGTCAAAGACTCAAAAGCATCAGCCAGGATCGATGCCCGTTCTTTTCCTCCGGATATGGCCTCCCCTCGGCCGAGTCTTATATGTTCACCTAAATCCAACTCCCGCGCAAGACCTGCCAGAGAAGACTCACAGACAACAGCTGCTCTTGTTTTAGTTAGCTCTCCCTCCGTAGCCTCCGGGTAATGTTGATAAATGTAATATGCCACTGCAGCTCCTAAAACAGCATCACCTAAAAATTCCAGACGCTGGTTGTGCTGATCTTCTTCCGGGTGTTCTGCCAGGTAAGATGGGTGAATCATAGCTAATTTCAGCAGTTCCGGTTGTTTAAAATATACATCAAGCTTCTTTTGTAATTGATAAAGGTCAGGTTCCATTTCTAATGCCTCCCGGGAACTACTTAAACACATAATTATGAGTCCCGGTGCCAGGCCCGGGACCCCATTTATTGACGATCTCTGATATAGTCTACAACCTCTCCTACAGTCTGGATTTTTTCCGCCTCTTCATCGGGAATCTCCAGATCAAATTCCTCTTCGAAAGCCATGATCAGTTCCACAATATCAAGAGAATCGGCATTCAATTCTTCAAAAGATGTTGTGGCAGCTATTTCTTCTCCTTCGACACCGAGTTGCTCTGTGATAATGGATTTCACTTTTTCGAAAATTCCGTGTCCATTCAAGCCGCTCATTTTCTCTCACCTCCTCATAAGCAATTTAACTAAAATCATTTTAAACAGCCATCATAAATTGTCAAGTCTTTTCCAAGGATTCCAGTTATCTTACTTACTCCAGCCCTCTTCTCATCATACCCAACAAATCGCTCGTAACTGCTTGATGGGCATAGTGAACAGCATTTTTTACGGCACGCGCCCGGGATGTTCCATGGCAAATAATACTGATTCCATTAACCCCTAACAGAGGAGCACCCCCGTACTCACTGTAATCCATCTTTTTTGCCATCTCTTTTAAACCAGGTTTTACTAGAATGCCGCCAAATGCACGCAAGGGGTTCTTAGTCAGCTCTTCTTTGATCATGCCCATCAAAGCTGTTGCAATACCCTCCACAGCTTTTAAGGTTATATTGCCCACAAAGCCATCACAAACAACAACATCAACACCTGCTGTCATCAGCTCACGGCTCTCCACATTACCGGCGAAGTTGAGGTCCCCTGCATCCTGTAAAAGCTGATGAGCTTCAATAACCACCTCATTGCCCTTACTGGACTCACTCCCCACACTGAGGAGCGCTACCCGCGGATCTTCTATCTTTAATACACTCTTGGCAAATGCACTCCCCAAGTAAGCAAACTGAACCAGTTGCCGCGCTTTGGCATCTGCATTGGCCCCGGAATCGATCAACACCCTGGGCAGTCCGTCAGGGCAAGGTAGAACTGTGGCAATACCCGGACGCTCTATACCAGGTATGCGCCCCAACTCAAAAAGCGATGCAGCCATCATAGCACCGGTATTTCCCGCAGACACAAAGGCAGCAGCCTGTCCGCTCTTCACCAATCTGGCTGCCACAACAAGTGATGCATCCTTTTTCCGGCGCACGGACTTAGCGGGGTGCTCACCCATGCCGATACTCTCACTGGCGTGAACCACAGAGATTAGATTATCAGGATAGCTGTATTTTCTTAATTCTTCCCGCACCTGTTTTTCCGAGCCAACCAGAATAACTCCAATCCCATCGCTGATTACAGCATCGACAGCACCCTTGACAATTTCCTCAGGTGCATAATCACCACCCATGGCGTCAACTGCAATCATCCTCATCAAATCACCTCTCATAGAAAAAAAGACAAGCAGGGATTCTACCTCTTGTCTTTACCTGGTGCAAGATATTATTTAGGATTTTTTTACGACTTCTTTGTCCCGGTAGTAACCACATTCTTCACAAACAGTATGTGCTCTTTTAGGTTCATGGCACTGCGGACAGGATACAATTGCAGGACTACTGGCCTTAATTGCCGCTCTCCGCGTTATTTTTACGGGATTTAGATGTTTTTCTTTTTGGAACAGCCATTTTGACAAACCCCCATCTTTATTTTGAATTCTTGTTCTGATCCTCAATAAGTTGACCTAATACCGCTAACCGCGGATCGATCTCCTCTCTCCTACAGCTGCACTGCTGGATATTGAGATCACAGCCACACTGTGAGCACACGCCCCCTGCATTCCGATCTGCAGACAGGCTTCATCGGCAGCATCAGCTGTAGTGCCTCTCTAATAATACCGGAAAGATCAATTTCTTCACCGCTGTAAAACTGCAGCGGCTCATCCTTCATGTCCTGGGGAATATCCTCTCCCACCCGATAAAAGTTTTCCGCGAAGGGAACATCTAAATTGACAGAGAAGTTTTTCAAGCAAAGACTGCAGATCAGACTCACTTCTCCTGTAATCTTACCCCGGACATAGATCCCCTCCCCGGTATTTGTGGCCTCACCCTCAACAGTGAGGTCCCGGAAAGTGATTTTTTGACCAGAGATATCAAGTGAATAATTCGGCACACTGCCCAGGAACCCTTCACTGCGAGATTTAACTTTCCGTAATTCACCCACATCGATTATCACAGCAGTCACTCCTAACAACACTCCAAATTATAACGATCACCTGAGACATTGTCAATAAAAAAGGGGAAGAGGAACACAGGCATTAAAGCTTGAGAATGCTGAATTTATCTGATGTGTTGCCGGAAAAGATATGACCCATCACCGGCTGGCCGTTCTCTTGAACTGCGGCACCGATCTTGAACTGTTTTAGATCGGGACGGTAGTCTTTGCTGTGACCCTGTGTGATCAGAAAGTCTCCGAAGGCTCCATTTTCATAAGCTCACTATAAACACCGCATTTCTTGCTCCTCATAGGTATAATAATTTATACCTATGAGGAATAAAAAACTTTTGAAATCTCTTATATCATGCGGCTTAAGAGACTCATAGGTATAATTTTCCGGGAATCCAGGATAAAACATAACGCCCTCTCTATTTTAAACCAAAAGCTTCTTGCATTTTGCCTGATTGATTAAGAATTTGATCCTGTTTTGCATTTGGATAATGTTTGAAGAAATCATCCCATTGCTTATTCCAATTATCTGACCCTCACTAATATTAATAAAAACGTTATCAAAATCGTACCACCTAAAGTTTCCAAAGCATAGGTGTCAGCAGAACCGCTCCTTTGGCTAGATTCCTAAGCGTCCTCCGTTCCTTAACAATACTTTTTTTTTAAACTCATCTATTGGAAATATATAATCCAACTTCTATTTTATTAAACTTTTTTAAATTATTTTTATTAATTCTTTATCCAAGATTTCCATTGAGGAATAAATGTGTTGTTCGACCTTGGTGTTTTGCATGGAAGCACCCCAACAGCAATGAATTTCACCCCAATCAAATCGTCTCATCAATTCGATATCTCTCCAGTACGGCTTATTGTGCGAACCTCTCTCATTTAATACTATTCCGTACTTCGTGAGTTCATCTGTTTGTTGTAATAAGCGTATAATATTCAACGCATCACTATAAAACATAACAACATTTTTAGCTTTGATTGTTGGCCATGACAATAGTGCTTCTTGACGATGTTCTGGAAATTGTTTTAAACGATCAATGTCTTTACTCTTTTGCCATAATAGTTTTCTAACAATAAAGCAAGCTTTCTCAGTAAACTGTTCTTCTTTGAATTAGAAAATATTGTAATAAGTCAATCG
>NZ_CDRZ01000102.1 GCF_000946815.1 Syntrophaceticus schinkii
AATGGGACAATAGAGTCTTTATGCTGTTAGAGTTACCCATGTACTTACTGCGAAGTGCTGTAGGGGTAATGTAAGCGTTAATATAACATTCCTTGCAAGCAGTGTGGGGTTTAGTTTTTGTTATCGTTCATGTTGAGGGTGTGGGGCGTGGCGAGTTAACCGTCAATTAATACTGCCGTCAGCATCGAATCGGGAAGAGCATACTCCAGCGGGAGAATTCCAGGTTGCTGGTGATAATTAAGTCGAAAATGCAGGCCGGAGATGTTGCTGCAGTTTCTCACGCCGTATTTATAACAGAGCGAAAGGAGTGAAAACAGTTTGACCGGCAAAACTCATGCTGCTGCGGGAGCCTTTATTGGAGCAGTTATAGGCCAGTTAACAGGATCACCGCTTGAAGGGTTCTTTCTAGGTATGTTTGCGGGGCTTTTGCCTGATATAGATCATCCTAGGAGCACTTTGGGTAGGAAAAGGAAATCAATTAATCTCTCGCAGTAAATGCGATTGCAGGTCATAGAGGAATAACCCATGGAAACGAACTTATCGAGCTACCTCTATCGTTTTTGCTTTTAGTATTATGTTATTTGATACTAGTGGCATGATGAACTGCTATAAGGGGGTCAGGCTTGAGTAATTTACTTTCTGTCATCTGATCATTTGTCAGGTATAGGACTTTGAGCGGTGCCAGGCTTGCTTTATTGCTTTTTCGTTTAAAAGAGAGGGTAATTCCTGCTTAACTGCAAAGTTCACCGGAATTAAATTAAGCATAGCATAGCATAGCATAGCATAGCATAGCATAGCATAGCATAGCATTGTCTTGTTTAACCATAATAATATAATGTGGCCTTATCTGGTAAATAATGAAGGATTATCATGATTATGTGTCGAAAATACCATATAAGTGACCACTAAGCAGTCAGCAAAACAGTTCAGAGCAAATTACTGGTGATTATATAATTGATCCCAAAATAACACTGGGGGCTATAGGTTTGAAAAAGAGTATAGTTTCAGTTAGTCGGAGAACTGACATACCGGCCTTTTTCGGGGATTGGTTTGCGCAGCAACTAGACAAGGGTCATACTACTGTCTATCATCCATATAAACATGAAAGGATAACGGTTTCGCTGGAACCGCAGGATGTTGCAGCTTTTGTTTTTTGGTCAAAAGATTACCGTCCATTTTGGAACTACTTAGAAGTGCTTGACCGACAAGGATACTCGTTTGTCTTTCATTATACAATTACTGGTCTGCCTTCTATCTTTGAACCAAAGGTGCCTAGTGCTGCGGAATCTTGCCAGACTTTGAAATTGATTTCCCAGAGATACTCACCACAGCATATTACTTGGCGGTATGATCCAATAATACTAACAGATAAAACCCCCCCTGATTATCACATCGATAAATTTCGAGATCTCTGCCAACAACTTGAAGGTTATACGAGGAGGTGCTATATCAGTTTCGTCAACCTCTATTCTAAGGTCTTGCGGTCATTAATGAGATATGAGAATATTTTTAGTATTATAGATTTGCCTGTACTTGATAAAATCCAGCTGTCAGAAGATTTGGCTACTATTGCTAGCGAGCACGGTATTTCATTGTCAAGCTGCTGTAATAAGTACCTGGTAAGAGGATGGATTACAGAAGGGCATTGTGTTGATGTAGAGCTTTTACATGAACTTTTTGGTATCAATAAGAACGATTATGAGTTAAAACCATCTCGAAAATATTGTGGATGTTATGAGAGCATCGATATAGGATCTTATAATACATGTAAACACGGATGTATATATTGTTATGCCAATAGGTCACCTTCAAAAAGTAGATTTACCAACAAGCAACCGAAAAAGCAGAGGAATAAATGTTTCAAACAGCTCTCACTTGATTTTAATAACTAGAGAGGGAGTTGTGAGGGAATTGGTGCTATGTGCATCAAAATTAATAACTGACATGTATGAGAAATTGATGGATGAGTTTGATACTCTTGAGGATTATGACGGTTACAAAAAATACAACAAGCCTCGTATAAGAAACTACAAGGAACTAGCGGGTGTTCTTTATAATCTTTTCCCTGCTCATTTTTACAAAGCCCAAGATACCATATTACGATATCAAGAGAAACATACTGGGACCAGTGCATCAATAGATACGCAGGAAAAAATAAACTGTTATTGATATAGGTGCTGGGATAGGGACTTTTACATTAGCTCTAGTAGATGCCCTGCTACAGCATGGTACTGAACCTTATCCGGGGATAGATGTTATTATAGTTGAGCCTAATAGCTATTGTCATGATATGACAGATAGATATTTTCAATGGATAAACGAAAACTCAGATATAAGAGTTGAGTATAAAATAATTAAGGAAAATTTTCCGGAAAGGGTATGCTTGGAAGCTGTTATAAAAGAACTTCCTAAGGATAATTTTGATTTTCTCATAATAGCAATGTGTAACCTTGTTCATTGGTTAGACAACCACTCCTTATATGACACTGGGGTTGAATTTATCAAAAAAGTTGTTGATGAGTTTCAGCCGCTTCACTCTATTATATTTTCTGTAGAAACTAAATCTAAAACTATTATTGAAAAAGTTAAAGATGTGTTTTCGCCACGACAGGTTTTATCTAGAAAAATGGACAAGTTTCAATGCAGTCTTGCTAGTTGTTTTTATAATAATGAAATTGATAAGAATTGTAGCAATGTAGAAGTAAAATACAAAAATTTTCCGAAATCTTATTATCGTAAAATAAAGGTAGAACATGTACTTCAATATTGGTCCGGGCAGGCAATTTTATATCTTGGAATTATGCAGCTATCTAGATATGAAAATCTGGATAAGGCATACTATAAAGCTCGAATGGCTTTGCGTAGGGAGTTTCCCTATGATGATATAGCTATTAAGCTATTTGAATATTACTATAAAGATAGTCTGCAGTATTGTTCTGAGATGCTTAATAATGGCTATTCCTTTTGTCCAAAACCCATATTTTTTAAATATCCCAAGGATGAAACACATTTTCGACCTATAATTATTGACAACCTCTGTGATTCTTTGGTAGCATCAACTTTTCTTGATGTTTTATGTAGAAAGGTTGACGAACAGTTTTCTGATTTTAGTTATGGCAACCGGATTAATAAGAATACTAAAACTGAATATATATATGAATATTTTTGGTATGCATGGTATCATAAATATCTTTCAGACATTTTGAAAGAAAAATATTCCGACTGGCATTACATCCAACTTGATATTAAGTCGTTTTATACACGCATTGATCAAAAAATATTATTAAATAAATTATCCGAAGCATTACAACAGAAGGATAAACGAATAGAAAAGATGTTAGAATCTTTTATTTGTCGTGATTATGATAGGCATAAGCCTGACTGTGGTATTCCACAGGGTCCCATTGCTTCAGGATTTTTAGCAAACTTGTATCTCGATGATATAGACAAGCAAATGGATGGCAAAAAGATGGTCTATAGGAGGTATGTTGACGATATTTTTCTTCTTTCCCCACGCGAAGAAGAGCTTAAAGGCTATAAGTCTTCTCTCGATAAGTTATTGCAGGAACTAAAGTTAGAGTTAAATAAAGATAAAGAAAGCAATGGCTCGGTTACAGAGCTTCGGGAAATGTACGGTAGCGACCCCTTATTAGATAATATGAATAAAAGATTGGGATGGGTTTTATGGCAGCTGTATGCTTTGGACCGTAAATACTATCAGGCATATACGAAACAACCAGCTATGTTTATCAAATGGTACTCAGAGTGCCTAAAGAATCTGGGGGTCTTCGTGAGTCCAGAGTGGCTGCAAAGAAAGATAAATCTATGGTTATGGTATAAACTAGGATGGATACGTGGCAAGAGGTCAAGCAAAAGTTCAGCATATTTTTGGAGGGTTTTTTTGAGATTTCCTTCAATTACGGATGGATTAACTCCACCGGAACTATGGGCAAAAAAAATTTCAGGCTAATAACCCCTTGTTCGTGAGGAGATTAGAGGAACTAAGAAGCGAGATAAAGAGCAATCTAGTTGAGCTGTATGAGAATTATGATGAATACAATAAACTTGATAATCATGATAAGAAGAAAATGAAATCAAAATATCGTTTTTTTACATACCGCGCAGGTGTATTGCCCCTTGTTGGAGTAGATGATATTGTTTGTTCATTATTTTTAAAATGTCCGTGGTTGTGTAGTTTTCTAATATTACGGTCTTATCCAAAAGCATTAGATAAAATGGTTGCTAATTTTAATGATTTAAAGCAAGCATTTTTACGTTCAGTTGTACTTTGGGCAGTCGAAGAAGTAAAAGATACAAAGTATGTTGATTTTCTGCAGCAGATTCTTTACGACAGCAGTTCTCCTTTCTTAGTACAACTAATGGCTTCCCAGGCGACTTGTTAAAGGTTTGTGCAGAAGCAGATGTAAGCATTGGATAGCGAGAAGAAATAGAAA
>NZ_CDRZ01000103.1 GCF_000946815.1 Syntrophaceticus schinkii
ACCCAGAGATCTGTTCCAAGTCTTGTAGCAACCAAAGCAGACCAGCAACAACAAATAATGCAGCCAACGTTATGCTAAAGAACGTATTTAATATAACCGATTTAATTCCTAGAAGAGTCGCGCAATAACCTCCTTGAACATAACACCATGTTGCTATAGCAAAACCAGAGGTAATCAAAAAAATATCCCAAAAGCTGTAGATCTTATCTTTTCTCATGAGTGGGATTATGCCAAAATAAACGTCATTATCCACTTGGTCCATTTGATTACTCATATATTATCACCCTCTAATTAATTGATTTACACAGATGCAATTCCGATAATTAATCCGATTATCGATACTATTGAAACACAAGCTATACATATATAATCCGTCTTATTTAGTGGAGGGCCCGAATAATATGAAGGGTCATCCATGATTCTACATCTTTCTGCAATTTCTTTTTCCAACATCAATCGCTTATCATTTTTTTCAGCTATGATAATCACCCCCTCATATAAATCTCAAACACTTTAAAAAGACAACAACAAAACCGTAGTTTTTTAGGTGCTTATCCTCTTTATGTTATTAACATTCCCAAACTGGTTTCCGAAAACGACTGACATTAAGGCCTAGTTAACTAATTCCTAACTCATTTAGCTTCTCCGATAACATTTTTTCATAGTCTTGATCGGCAGTTACATACGCCAAACCCTCACGTTGTAGTGCTAAAGCTGCGACAGCATGTTACTAGCTAGACTAACCCGCGTAAGCGTTAGTCAGAACTTCCATAAAGCCTTCCTTAGTCATTTTCCTGGGATTGCCGGTGTCCCCAAGTTTTTCTTCCGCTTCCTTTCGTCGATTCTGAAATCATAGGAAAACCAGCCATACCATTGCGGTGATGGACAGTCAGTCCCTAATGCCTCTTTGGATACTCACGGGAATCTTTTAAATTATAGTTGTCCTTGTAAGTTCAGACGCTTAACGATCTTTAAAATTTAAATTGATCAGC
>NZ_CDRZ01000104.1 GCF_000946815.1 Syntrophaceticus schinkii
GATGTATATCATTTCTACTATAATGATCAAGGTTGCTCTTGAACGCAAACAGTTTTACGCCCTGCTGGATCAATTGGAAACAGAATTGCTGGAAGGAACACGTAAGCCAGAACATGAGAAATTATCCAAATAATTTTGATAGTGACTACCAACCGAAATAAAATCACCGTTACGGCGAAGGAAAGTGTTATTGCCGAGCAGACGAAGAACTATGGCTATTTTGTTCTTAATCTCTAATGCTGTTAAGGATCCTGTGGAGGCGCTTCATCTGTACCGCAATAAAGACTTGATTGAGAAGGCTTTCGGCGATCTCAAAGAACGCCTGAATATGCGGCGGACATCGGTCTTCTCAGAAGAAAATCTCGAAGGCAAGCTTTTTATTCAATTCAGTGCCCTTTACTATCTCTCCTACATCAAAAAAGCTATGACGGATCACAACTTATTCAAAAAATACACCATGCAAAAATTGTTGGATGAACTGGATATCATTGAGTGTTTTATGCGTGAAGGAAAACAGCCGCAGCTCGGTGAGATCAACAACAAAAACAAAACGATCTCTATACATGGCAATGGGGTGGATCGGCCGACATAGGTATAATATGTTGGGAATTCAGGTTATATTGCAGTACCTCTCACTTAACAGCACTATAGCTTTTCTAATATCAGATATCCTCTTGATGTTCTTGTCCGTTCTGGCTGATTCCGTCTAACTCCGGTTATTTTCATTCATACAGACCTGTTCGAATGATTTCATCAATGTTTAATTTCTTCTTTATTGTCCGCATTTTCCTCTCTAAGGCTTGTATTTTCGGTCGGAGTTTGTCAATGTTCTTATAAATAATCCCTTCTATAATTTCATCCGGATCCCTGATTCATAAACAGCAAATACTGCTTTAAAGCCTCTCTCCTGCTCTCAGCAAACAATACCCAAAACATCGGTATCAACCAAACTACCCTTCTTCTTTTCCGACATAATAAGCATGACTGCTCCATTTATAATCTATTCCCCCTTCCAGCTTTGCCTTCACTGGATTATGGTGAATATATCTGATCAACTGCAGTAAATAGCTTTCCTTGTCACACAGCTAGTGCTTTGTACCTTTAGTTGAAACACATCGTCCCTTATCCTGTCATATTACAGTTAAACCACTGCGTATAACCTGCTGAATACG
>NZ_CDRZ01000105.1 GCF_000946815.1 Syntrophaceticus schinkii
TTGCTGGATATGGAAAGGCAGCGTGCGACAGCGGGGTAAGGTAATTAAAGGGTAAGGATCCTCTCAGTATCCATGACAGGTTTGGTTTGGGTGCTGGGGGATCTCTACATTATCCACACTATGCACACTGACTGGCATTATCTAGCTAGACTTTGATTGGCACCTGAATTCTCAACTTTATGGCAGACTGTCGCTATAATTCTTCCGTTATTGGCGGTGAGAATTGCAGCGTCAAATTGAGTGAGAGGCAACACGCTTCCCTTTTCTCTGTTCTAATTATATACGGAACTACCTGTTCTTTCACCACTGCGTGGCTATCTGGAAAGGCGTCTTTATCCAAAAGGCGTATTAGCCTTAAAAAGGGTTCTGTCTTTCCTTGGTGCGGTGTGGCAGTAAGCAGTAAGAAATATGGGCTAACCTCTGCTAAAGCTCTACCCAGTTTATATCTTGCTACATCAGAGGTAGAACCTCCAATTCTATGTGCTTCATCAATAATGATAATATCCCAACCAGCATGGACTAAATTTTCAAACCTTTCTCTGTTATATTCATCTATTTTCTCTTTACTCCAACCACTACGTTTCTCCAAAGGTTTAACAGAATCCATAGAGCAAATTACCTGCGAAAAGTGTGACCAGATGTTGCCTTCTCCATATATTCTCCTTATGGTATCCAAATCTTCAGGCAATACAATATTGAAACTCTCATTAAACTTATTCTTCATTTCGCTATGCCATTGAGTTATAAGTCCTTTAGGGCATACAATAAGGACTCGATTGATCAAGCCCCTTGTCTTCAATTCTTTTAATATAAGGCCAGCCTCTATAGTTTTCCCGAGCCCTACCTCATCGGCGATGATATATCTCACCTTATTGCCGGACAAAGCTCTATTGAGGGCATATATTTGGTGAGGTAATGGGATTATATTGCTACCAATCGACGACAATATACCATTTGCCAGTTCATGATTGATCCTGGCAGATATAACAATATATTTAAAAATATGGATGCTGAAATCACTTCCAGCATCCACACTGCACAATTTATCCTCAAGCACAAAGTATGATATTTGTTCCTCTGGCTCAAATACAATGTATGATTTATAACCCCATAGATCATTATTACCAATGATCTTGACAGTCTTATTATATTCTCTGTCGAAAACCCAATCACCAATCTTAAACACTTCAATCCCCTATTCTTGTTAGAGAATTGTCATAATACATGAGAATGCTGTGATCCTCCTGGACAACCTTCTCAGGCAATCTCTCACCTATACTGACTATTGTCTTATAATCCTTTTCTCTCCAACAATGCTTAAACCCCGCCCTTATAGCTTCGGTCCTGAATATCTTCAGCTTTCCTTTTCCTGACCTGTATTCCTCAAATTCTTTCAACAACCTTTTGTCACGTAGCTTTTCCAGGTCAGATTGTTTGTTGACATCAGGTACATACCATCTGCCTGCCTCATCCTGCAGGAAATTTTCTTCAAGTATATCTCTCAGTTCTGGCATCTTTTCATGTTTCATCTGTCGTAGTTCCTGTAGGAATTTGGGCTGAATATCCTGGTAGGTTTGAGGTGTTCTTAATTCACTGCGAAGCCATTGTATAGCTGTCTTTTCATCGATTACGAAAAGTGACAATTGCTCATTTAAATCCTGGGTGAGCCTCTTGGCATCGTACACATTTACCTGATCAGGTAAGAAATACATCCCATCTCTTTCTGGAAACCTCTGCTGGAGTCCTACGTAGAAGTCAGCAGCACTCATGGGTATAGTAGCCCCTTTTTGAATATGAAAGGCCACCATGCTGTCGTATAGTAAATAATTCTGCCTTTCTGTAATAACATTCAGTTTGCCTTTATTTTCTATTACTATAGGTAGTTTGGCAAGATGTTCTCTGATAAAATTCCATGCACCCTCTTCTGTACCCGCTTCAGTTAAAAACCTCTGGACAAAGGATTCTTTAGGTTTATATGCTGAAATTACAAGGTCCCTTTTTGCCGTTATATTACCTGTCATTTGAATAAAAGTTCCTTGCTTTTTATCAAGTATTTTTGTATCAGCAACAACAAACCCCGCTATTAATATTGCTTCCTGTATTGCATTCCAAATGCTATTTTGGGAATTATGGAATTCAACAGTCATCCACCTTCCGGGTTTTAATAGATTATAGAGCTGAACAAAACAGTCTTTCATTAACTCTTGATATTCATATAAACCTTTGCATTGGGTTTGATTAATAATCGCTTCTGTTTTATTATTTGTATGTATTTCTAGCCATGATTCCCAGATATAATTTAACTCTGAGTACATAAGATTGCTGCCAAACGGTGGATCAATAAAGATATAATCAATTGAATCTTTAGCCAACCTCAAATCAGTAGTTGATTGGCAGTTAATCAAACAATCTCCATAATCTTTTTTATATTTAAATAATACTAAAATATCCTTTGCTTTTCTTCTTGCAAGTTCAATTATATTCCTTTCTGCAACCAAACTAGGTATATAAAGTGCATTTGGTACGGCTCCCGCAAGGTTAATTTTTCCTGCTTTAAATCCTATGTTATGCAAACGACTCGCTGTCTTTATCATAAATGAAGTAACCAAGAATAATAAATTTAAAAAGTTATTATTCTTGGCCTTATCAACAATTGCCGATAATACCCATAAATTCCTCTTTGTATAAAAATGATGAACATGAGTAATGCCCTGTTTATCGTTTCTTCTAGATTCATCACCTTCTGGCATTCTATCTATGGGAAACCAATAGGGAATATCCATATCTTCAATCCTTTGGATAAGCTTTAAATCATATTCATCCGGTTTTTTGTTGTATCGTTTTCTCCCTACTGAATAATTAATAAGCACTGGAACCTGTTTAGCCATCCCTATAGTATCTTTTAGTAAATAATCATATATCTTTTCTGTAGCTCTCTCCAAATCTTTCTTTTTTAGAGTTGCTCCACACTTATAACATTGAAATTCTTTTTTTACTTTACCATTTTCTTTATTTACAGCTGCATCCCAGAATATCAATTCGTTAGTGCAGTTAGGACATACAAAAACATCAGACCAAACGATATAATTAACCTTCCCCATTAAAGGTTTTCCAGTTACATCAGATTGTACCTTCCCATCAACTACATGTTGTGTCTCATACATCCATCCGCATTCTTTTTCTACTTCACCTAAAATTCTTTTAGCTTCCTTTTCAAATTCGACCGCATCTACAGGTGTATTATAGTTATACGCAATAAATGTTGCCGCTGGAGAAAGATCATTGAGTATTGCCCTTCTGGCTCCCCATTCGACATTACCCATTTCCTGTTCAATCTTCAGTTTAAATTCCTTATCAGGATTACCGCACATCTGGGCCGCTACACCTGTCATACCTGTTCCACAAAAACCGTCAAAAATAATATCTCCTGGTTTAGTATAATGTAGTATATACCTCATAATCGCTTTATGAGGTACCTTTGTGTGGTAAGAATGAGCATAATAAATCGGATCATTCTTTCCTTCCGACACATCCGCAGCATAAGGTTCTACACTATAATCATCTGTCTCCTCATCATAGGGTGTTCCATACTTCTCTATAAAATCATTAATAAATGGATTAGGACACGCCGTATAATAAGGTGGATCTGACAACTCAATAATATCCTCGTCTTTACCGATAGGAAAACCCTCGATATCCCTAACTTTATCTAATATCTCTTTTGTCAACTTCATGAAGTCTCCCCCCATTACTTTATGATAATCCTTACTTTATTCTCATCTTTTCCTTTAGTCAGTTCATCAAGATACTTTTCAAACCTTGACCTCATATCATCTACACTGACAGGGCCATCGCCGGCTATGGCTTTTTTCATATCATCCATAGAAACCTCAACCTTTTCGAGACCTTGCATTAGTGTATTGACAGCCAATATAAAATCCCTATCAATAACAGTTGGCAATTTCCTTGTTGTTAGCAATTTCGTAATTTCTTTCTGCTGTTTCGCCTTTAAATAAGAGATATTCTCACTGACCATTGGATCTTCTATACTGTTAATAATGATGCCCGTCCATTCCTGATAAAGGTTATCAAGATCATCCTCAACAGAATCAAGCACCCCATATACAGGATAGCTGCTTTCCGATGGGTTATATTGACAGTAAGGACACATAAATTTACTTTCAAGATCATGTTCTGTAAGGTTGTAACAAGTTTTTAACCCCGCAATTTTATCCTGAACATTTTTGAGCTTAACAGCTGGAAGTATATCCTTAATAGCAGTTAATTTTTTCAGATTGTTAAGTATACTACCTTGCATAATCTTCTTTTTAGCATTATCGCCATTATAATCAAGCCTGTGTTTTTTATGTAGATCCATATATATGCTTATATATTGATTTTTTAATTCTGCAAGTTCGATATTGAATGTTCTAACAAAATCATCATCTATGCTGTCCAGATTTTTGAGAACTGTCTCCATTTTTAATTTTAATTTATTGATGCTTTCTACCCATGACTTGTCCTTTAAAACTACTTCTGCCCCTGAAAGGTATGTAGTATTGGCATCTATCTTGGATTTTAGTTCCTTTATTCTATCAATTTCCGTCAGCTGCTGAAGAACGGCTGCTTGTTTTTTCATATATCTTCTTTAGTAATTTGAAGTCAGGGCATTGAAACCATTGTTCCCTTCCATCGCTTTCACCTTTTCCACCACCACAGACCCTTCAAAACCGGCATTATCAGCGATCATTCTCAGCGGTTCTTCCAGGGCTCTCTTGACGATCCTTGCTCCGGTTGCCTCATCTCCCGAAAGTTCCAGGTTTTCCAGGGCGGGAATACACCTCACCAGTCGCAACACCCCACCGGCGACATCCCTTCCTCTACAGCTGCTCTGGTCGCAGCCAGGCATCTTCAATGCAAGTCTTCTTCTCCCGCAGTTCGACTTCTGTTGCCGCTCCGACCTTGATCACGG
>NZ_CDRZ01000106.1 GCF_000946815.1 Syntrophaceticus schinkii
ATGTCAGGGTAAGAATCTTTGCGTGAGATCCGTGAATAATGACTACGGAGAGCCGTATGCGTTAATAGCGCACGTACGGTTCGATGAGGGGTGAGGGGATACAACTGCTAGGCCAGTAGCGCACGGCCGGGATACTAAGGCACTGCCAGACGAAAGGGGCAGTATAACGGACTGTCCTGACCTAAACGCTACCAGGCGGCAAGAGACCCCGCCTACTCTACTTCCTGGCGCATTTCTGAGATGCATTACCAGAAGTAGTAGACATTACTGTAATGGGTTAATTGTCGCCCCTTATCACTAAAAATAACCGGAATTTGGCCGTAAGTGTTGGGGGATGGAAGTGGCAACAGTCCCTTCATCCCCCGGACAGTAGACAATAAAGCAAAAAAGCAATAAAGCAAGCCTGACCCTGTTTATTAAGACATTTTAAAGTATGAGGTGACAGCGGAAGAAAGGTGACCGCACACCTTACCCCGTTTGTTGAAACATTTAACTGTGTATGAGGTGAAAACAGATGGAAAAACCGCGTGTGGGAATTGTGCTGGGGAGTGACTCGGATCTGCCGGTCATGGAGGAAACAGCCCGTATTTTACAGGATTTTGGGGTAACCTATGAAATGACGATCGCTTCTGCTCACCGCAGCCCGGATCTTGCTGCTGAGTATGCCCGAACCGCAGAAGAACGAGGGATGGCGGTCATTATTGCCGGAGCGGGAATGGCTGCCCACCTACCAGGTGTGCTGGCAGCGTACACCTGCCTTCCGGTGATCGGGGTTCCTTTACAGGGGAAGATCCTCAACGGAGTGGATGCCCTCTACTCCATCGTTCAAATGCCGCCGGGAGTGCCGGTTGCAGCAGTTGCTGTCAATGGGGCGCGCAATGCCGCTCTTCTGGCAGTTCAGATGCTGAGCATCCAGGATCCTGAGCTGCGGGAAAAGTTCAGGAGATATAAACAGGAACTGGCTGAGGGTGTAGTCAGGAAGGCAGAGAAGCTGAAGACAGGAGGGAAAGCTATTGTTTGAGGCACGAATCTATATAAGTTTGAAAAAAGGGATCCTCGATCTGGAGGGTAAAACAGTTAAACACGGCTTAAAGTCTTTAGGGTACGACCAGGTAGAAGATGTAAAGACAGGCAAGTACCTGGTTCTCACTCTCAGCACTGCTGATCGATCTGCAGCGGAACAAGCGGTAGAAGAAATGTGTGAGAA
>NZ_CDRZ01000107.1 GCF_000946815.1 Syntrophaceticus schinkii
CGAGATAAACCAAGAAATTTGAGCATCAACCAGAAAATTCGAGCATTTCTTGAGACTGATATTTGCTGTTAGGTGCTTTGCGCATGGTAAAAGTGCTTTTGATAAGTTCCTTGAAACCAATTGCCTGTTTAAAAGATTCTACAGGGCCAAAATTGGCGAATTTAGTGGTTGTATTGTTATCAAAAGTAACTGGCAAATTAAATTTACGGATTTTCTTTTGTAAACGGTATTTTTCAAGTTCAATCTTTCTTTTTTCACGTCTGGGTAAAAGAGGTGCTTGACAATGTGTGGCTGTTTGTTGTACTTTCATATTGAAGACATCCCTTCTATTGGATTTTGGGTCTCACCTATCCAATTAGATTTTTGAGGGGTGTCTTCCTCCTTTTTGTGCAAAATATTTTATAGGTTTTGCTACTTAAAAAGCTAGCAATGGCAAGAGCTTGGGCAGCTTTATTAGGGGTTACTTGCCGGCTATAGGATTAAATCTATTTCATCCTGAGATAAAGTTTTACCAGATACTTCCCCTCTTCTATCACAACAAATACGACATTTAGCATTACAATTTTCTGTAAGTAAAATCCCTATATCATGATAGTCCATTTCTTAACCACCTTTTTCTAAAAATCCATACGAAACATAATACAATGCAAAACAAAATAAGGTTATACATAAAGCTATTTAATATTGATAAATATTCGGCATTACCTGTTATCCAATATTTACTTAGTTTATGAGACAACATATTAGATGAATCAAAATATGCTAGAAAACTCAATTTCCCAAAAGTCGTTGAAATAACAATAGAGCTAATCCAAAAAGATAGATTTATACAATATGCTGCTAACATATTTTTAAACAGAAACGCAATCAGTGCAGATATTAAAATCTCATAAATGAGTGCATTTTCAGAATAACATAACATAACCCATAATTCTGAAAAATCACCGTATAGAATACAGATGAAAATTGTCATTGTAAGCAGGGAAATTGAAAACCAAAAAATCATTACCAATAATTTAGATAAAAAATAACGAACTTCATTTATTCCAAGCATTCGATAAAATAAAATATTTTTCTCTTTGTAATCAACACTAAATGAATAAATAACGATAATTGAGAAAAGCATCATTCCAAATTGTGTTATAACTGAATATATACTTTCAAACAATTGTTTTATTGTAACATTGTCAACTTTATCAAGGCTAACTAATAAGATATACCCCAATACAAAACATAATACTACTGCCGTAAAACAATATAAAAAATTTTTGTTGTTTATACTTCTTTTTAATTCCATTAAACAGAACGCCCCTTCACATAAAGATCAAACAATTCTTCTTTTGTATTTATCCTAACAATGTTTTTATTGGAAAAATAATAATATATTCCAGGCATATATTCTATATCTGATAGATTATGTGTAATATTAATAGAGGTAACTCCATTATTCCCTGCATATTCTTTTAAAAACCCATATATATCCAAGCTGCTGCTTTTATCTAGTGCAGACGTAAATTCATCAAGTATAATAATTCTGGGTTTTGCAGATAAAAACGATAGCAACTTTATTTTTTTGTTTCTGACCATCACTCATTTTTTTTTATACACAATTTTTGTGGAACATTCTTCAATTTTAATAATTCATATAATTCGTCAACTTGTTTGTCAGAGAACTTATTTTTTAAAATTTTGACAATATCTTTTAAGCTAAAGTCCAAAGGCACATTGCTATCACTTCCTAATAATACAATATCATCATCCGCTTCAATTTTACCGCTATATTTGACCATACCAATACAAGATTTTGCAAAACAGGATTTTCCAACACCATTACTTCCAAGTAAGTGATTTATTACATTTTGATTGAAAGAAATATTTAAATTTTCTATCAATACCTTATCACCCATTTTTAAAGAATAATCAGTAAATTTCATTTATGTCTCCTTTTTGTTTCACTCAAACCGTATAGACAGCTGCTCACCAAGCCATAGCCCCTGGCTACATATCCGACAAAGACGTGAGACTGACAGTTTTCCGTGCAGACAACCACTTTGGGGTTCCGAATTCAGTGTTCGCTTCTTTCTTTACCCAATTATGAGGCAGGGCACACAGCGAACAAGGGCTGATAGAACTGACGATGGTTCGTTGATCTGGACCTCATTTTGTACAACTAGCTCTGTAAAGTGTCTGATTCCATGCTTCTGTCGGTGAACTATTATTGTTATTTCCCATCTCCTTTTTACCTCCATTATGTGGTATGGGTAAATCGTGTTCTATTTTAAAATTCCTCTATTAAAAATATTTTATCTTTTTTTATTTTATCCTATAGCCGGCAAGTAACCCCTAATAAAGCTGCCCAAGCTCTTGCCATTGCTAGCTTTTTAAGTAGCAAAACCTATAAAATATTTTGCACAAAAAGGAGGAAGACACCCCTCAAAAATCTAATTGGATAGGTGAGATCCAAAATCCAATAGAAGGGATGTCTTCAATATGAAAGTACAACAAACAGCCACACATTGTCAAGCACCTCCTTTACCCAGACGTGAAAAAAGAAAGATTGAACTTGAAAAATACCGTTTACAAAAGAAAATCCGTAAATTTAATTTGCCAGTTACTTTTGATAACGATACAACCACTAA
>NZ_CDRZ01000108.1 GCF_000946815.1 Syntrophaceticus schinkii
AATGTTTCAATAAAAAGCCTGTTACTGCAATCGCCAGTACTGCTAATATCCCACCTCCGGCGAGAACACCGCCCACAGAAGCCATTAATGCCCCCCTTAGCAAGCTCGGGGAGAAAAGTCCCTCCCCTCGCAACGGTACTGACTATAATGCTCCCAAGAGGTGAGACACAGGATAAGAAAAATAAGATTACAAATATATCCAAAACCGAATCCGAGCAAACGGTATCATTCACAGTATATTCGCCCATACTTGCTGCGGAATCTTGAAATTAATAGGCCTAATCAAGTCTGGGGTGTAGATATTACCTACATTCGCATGAAAAAAGGATTCATGTATCTGTTTGTCATCATCGACTGGTACAGCCGATATATAGTTGATTACGAGTTGTCCAGCACATTGGATAAATCCTTTGTACTGAGTTGTCTAAAACGTGCACTAAGCTGCCAAAAGCCAGAGATTATCAACAGTGATCAGGGCGGGCATTTTACAAATCCAGATTACATCAAGCTGCTGGAAGACAACGGAGTAAAAATTTCCATGGATGGCAAGGGGCAATGTCTGGATAATGCCAGAACAGAGCGATTCTTTCGAACCCTGAAATATGAACGAATCTACGAGCTTGTCCCTAATGCCGTAGAATTTGAGTGACGTAGTATTACGCCGATTTGCTCTCATTCTCTATGCCATCTATGTCAACAACGGTTGTTAACCGCTGAATTTCAGTGATCAGGATGCTCATGGAGCGGTATCCTGAAATGCGATGGGCTCGGCTTTCGGCATCGAGCAACGATGAAGAGACCCAGCGCTGTACCATAGTGCCGTTTTTCCAGTTCTTCACGTTCCTTATGTTTTTGGACACCATACTAAAGCTGGATTCAATAGCATTCGTTGAACGCAGGCTTCTCTGCAGAAGAGCTGGCACATTCAGCTTCAAAATGGTGACAGTTTCTTCTAGACCTTCACGTAGGCTTGCTGCAGCATC
>NZ_CDRZ01000109.1 GCF_000946815.1 Syntrophaceticus schinkii
CATTTACCCTACTGCTTTTTTATCCGCTAATTAACCGGAAAATGAGTAACATTAACCACCACCCTGTTTCCGATAGGATGTTTTGAGATCCGTATCTTGTTTATAATACAGTCTTATTTGTCGTGTTTCAGCATCTTATAGGGTACAGCCGTTGGACTACCAGGTAAAGAAATTCCCCCAGGTTAGTTTTGACCTGATTGATCACTGTTTCCAGCCACTTGTTGGCAGCCAAACGGATATGTCTATAGCGTCCATTACCCACGATGTTGCCCGGTACACAAAGCACTTTGCGCCTGATGGTTTTTGCACGGCAGTTTTTGACCTCGTCAGGCATGGTGGCTTCTTTGAACCAGAGCATGAGATTGTAACTAATGGCCTTTACCAGCATGTAGGCCTCATTTTTGATTCCCAATGGGCTTTACTATGGAACCGGTTGATATTTTTGGTACAAAAACCTGGGAAATCAGTCAGATACTTATTAGAGCTAATATTAACAAATGAGAGGAGACATTAATATGCCATTAGTAAAAATTGAAATATTACAGGGGAAAAAACGTGAGTATAAAAAGGCTCTTATGGACGGAGTACACAACGCACTGGTTGAAGCACTAAAGATCCCAGATTATGATCGCAATCAGCGCTTATACGAACTGGATGCTGAAAACTTTGAGTATATCGATACCCGTACTGACTGCTATACAATTATAGAAATTAATATGTTCGAGGGGCGCACCCGCGCCGCCAAAGTAGACCTTTATTCAGCTATCTGTCGTAATCTGGAAAGCAACCCCGGCATACCGGCTACTGATATTACTATTGTTTTAAATGAAATTCCCCTGCACAACTGGGGCATAAGAGGCGGAAAGCCCGCAGATGAAGTGGACATGGGCTTTACAGTGAAGATTTAATATGATTGCTGTTTTCTGGTGGCAAGAATCCAGGTATTAGTCTCTCGAAAACCTAAAAATTTGTATAACTCTGTAAGAAAATCATCATCCGATTTCAGGTTAAACTAATTACTAGCGTTTCTTTCGCTGTGCTCTACCACTGCACAGTTCATCATATTATACAAACTAGATGCGCATAAAATGGCAAGAACGCTGGTCCGGGGATCACAAGGCCGGGAGCGGCCCACAGTACCCATTGCCAAACACTTCTTGCGCTTTGATATTAGCAATCGGGGAGAAAAGCATCCTCCCTCGCAACGGGTACCGTTTGGAGTGGTCGATGCAGGAGGGACGGGTCATGTCGATCCAGGACGTGACACGACCCCCGTCCCTCTGTCACCCCTTGATCCTTCCAGGTATACACTTCTTAT
>NZ_CDRZ01000110.1 GCF_000946815.1 Syntrophaceticus schinkii
GTTCAGTTGTTTCAGTTTGCTTCATCTCCAAAAAAGTTTGCGATCAGAGCTGCTGCCCTTTTGATTTCATCCCTTTTAGTTCTGGGAACATCGGAAGAGAAAGAACCTGATTTGCTGCCTGCTCTGAGTGTGGAAAATCCCCGGGCTTGTACCCCAGGTTGCTGAAAACAGGCTGCATGTGCAGGGCCAAAGGATAGTAGACTGTGGTGTGGACGCCCTGTGCTTTCAGATAAGACTGCAGCCTATCACGGTCTTTGGCAGCGATTGTGTACTGGTGGTTGACATGACAGCAGTTTTTGACGGTGTAGGGGATCTGAGATAGGGCAGCTTACCTTTAAGTTGTGCTGATCGGCGATCTCTATGATCCGGTCCATCTCTGCCGGCTGTTCGTAGAGGTGAACCGGAAGCAGTGCCTTTGTTTGAGATGTGATCTTCGATGCAATCAATTCAGGGTCTATATTATAGGTTTTGGGGTCTATATCTACAAAGACAGGGTTGGCACCTGTACGAACGATAGATCCGGCGGTAGCAAAAAAGGTAAACGGTGTTGTGATCACCTCATCACCAGGTCCGACACCACAGGCGAGCAGTGCCAGGTAGAGGGCATCACTGCCATTCCCAACACCGATCCCGTATTTTGCTCCACATAAATTTGCTTCTTCAACTAATTTAACATGCTCACCCAGGATGAACTGGCCGCTGGCTATCACTTCATTTAAAACAGCTGTGATCTCTTCTTGGAGCAAAGAATTCTAGCGCTTGAGGTCGAAGCTGGGAACAGCTTACTGAAAGTTGTCCTGGCTTATCTTAGCCTCGGGATGAATTACCTCTGTTTTTGAAATCATCAATCTCCTTCTCCACCCGGGGTCTGCCCCACACCAAGCACTTTAAAGCCTACCTTTGCCTTCTCAACAGCAAGAGGTAACCCAACATAACCCAGACCGATAACAGAGACAAGAGCTGTTCGTGCTTCAATTTTTTGCTTTAATTCACCTGCTGATTTCTTCCAAATTAATTAGGGGGCTATATAGAAACCATTGGAGATGAAGCGTTTATTGTTTCGCTGAAACGTTTATTTTTTATATTATAAGGGAGGAATTATTTCACCGAATAGAGAAAATATATAACTAGAGGAAACATATGATAAATTCATTAATTTCTAGATACCCTATTTAGCTGCACTAGTTTACTGAAATGCCTATAAATTTTAAGAAGAAGTGTGGTTAAATATGTATGAAATTCGGGATCCCATCCACGGGTTTATAAAAATAAGTGAATGGGAAAAAGACATCCTCGATCATTCTTCCTTTCAGCGTCTAAGGCGAATTAGACAGTTAGCTTGGACAGATATGGTTTATCCGGGAGCAACGCACACGCGATTTGAACATTCTATGGGTGTAATGCATGTAGCAAGCGAAATGTATAAATCTATACTTAGCCGAAAGAAAGAGTATCTTATTGACAAGTTGGGGTTTAATGATGCAGGATTTGATCATGATCTTACTCTGTTACGCTTAACTTCTTTGGTTCATGATATAGGTCACCCTCCATTTTCACACGCCGGTGAAGGTTTAATGCCAAAAAACCCCGAAACAAAA
>NZ_CDRZ01000111.1 GCF_000946815.1 Syntrophaceticus schinkii
TCAAGCGAAACTCCTAATCCAAATTGAACAACGACCGGTAGAGATGAATGAGTCAACTTCTTCCGATTTTTCTTCAAGAAAGGTCGTTTCCGAAAACGCGGACATCCCAATACTTCTCCAGTAATTCATTACCTGTTAGCTTTCTAACATCAGCACGTTTGGTGTCCTTGCTTTCCAAAACATCATATCCAGTTTCAGATAGGCCAAGCTCTTTGGCAATATCCTGCCAGACAGGAGAATCCTTTGCCAAAACCAAATCGCGTAACTTACGCTTGAAAGATACTGGTGAGATCTCGCCACGTCCGTCCTGCCGGGTACGAGGGTCACTTTCTCTATCGGGGTCACCATTTGGGTTCGAATCCTTCACGTCAATTAAAAGCAGTCCTGTCCCTCTTTTAATAAAATCACCCATTGGTTTTTTCCTCCTTTTCACCTTTCTTATCGTATGGAATCGATGCCAGATAACCGAGCAGTACCTGTGCCTGTTCTGCTGCATTAAATTGTTCTGGCAAATCGTTTGCCGCGATTTTCGCGCTAACTTCGCCATACCGTGCAAGAATCCATTTTGCTAAACCTGCGCCTTCACCAGTCGCAGTGTTTGCCCAAGCCAGATAAATTTTCATACGGTCACGCAATCGGTTTAGCCCTTCTACAGGATTTTCAGATGCGATTACTAGCATTTCATTTCCCATCAATTGGCTTGGTAACGTAGCCTTTTTATTTCCGCTGTTTCGGACCTGCACGCAGTACTCCTTATGCAGCATATCGGAAAGCTGCAAAAACTGCCCTACATTAAATGGTGCCTCATGCATATAACTCTCCTTTCTGACGCCCAAGCGCCACAACAAAATTGCGATTAGTGAAACGGATAACATGACGCGCCTTGCCCTGGAATGTGATTCCTTAGTGGAAGAAAGTGCATATTCCAAGACTAGCTGATTCCCCACATCTCCGAGCATTTGTGCCGTTTTTTCAACGACCCTGCTCACAACACTACAAAGAAAATCGTAGTCAGATGCAATGGAATTCTCTTTCGGCATATAAAGCCTATATATATCATGCAAAGAAACTGCGCTATGCTTCATAGGCTTTAATGAGCCGGAACGTGTGTAATTAATTTTAAGGAGTTGGCAAATATCGTTTGGCCCAGGGCAGATTGGCTTGTACTCAACTATTTTTTTCTTATCACGCACACGTACCCTGATATTTGACTGATTCTGAGCCGCCTCCGACCACATAAGCAGATTATTCCGGAACTGCTTGGCTGTCAGTATATTTTCGTAGACTACTTGTTTTCGGCCTGGGTCAAGTGTTTCCAGCATGATCAGGTTAATTTTTGTTAGCGGGTTTTTGCGAATCACAGATTCCATATTCCCAAGTACCTGCTGGCACAAGGCGTCAAACGCAGATTCGCCTTCCTCCCTAAACTCATCCTCCGATTCATAATCAGAAGGGTCTCCCAGTATTTGTGCCAGATAGGCATCATTCTGAGGATCATCGGGCAAATAGGCTAATAGCAGATTTGGCTTGTCACGGTTGCTGTCACTCATCGCTTGCCATGATTTATTTTCTCTATCCTTATCGGTAAGGAATGCAATTGCATCATTGATTGCCTTAACCTCGTTTTTACCTGTTTGGAAGGCTTCGACACCACTCAATCTATAACGAGTTAAGCATGGTGTGTCCGATTTTTTTGAGTATAAATATGTAAGCCCGAGTAAGGGAATATTAGGATTGGGGTATTTATCACTGACAGCTTCACACCTTTTTCCAGAAAGCGAAGACACAGCAGTTTGGTCCTTAAATTCAGTATTACTTTCATTATCACAATTTAGTAGGTTGATCAATGCTCGCTGTGTTTCAAGGGAAGTTACTAAGTTAGCAAAATTAGCTGTTTCATACACATCGTAATAAGTCATGCAACCAGCTACATATTTTCCTGTCTTTTCGTCGAGCCTTCCTATAAGCAATTCTTTGATAAAATCAACTTCTGCCTTATTATTAGAGGACACAATCTTTTGATAAAGCAAATCCGCCAACATTTTGTTGAAATTGGTGCATTCTGCCTTGACCGGGAACACATAGACTAGTTGCCTTAATGCCGCCAATTTTGGCTCTTGTGTGTCCATAATCCCTGAAAACTCATTCAGTGACCAGTCAGATATTTTTATGTCCAGGCACTCAGTATTAATTGCTCCAAAGTCTAATGTGGTTAGATAACTGACTTTTACAGACAACTCTGCTTCTTCCCATTTTGCTTTGCTGACTTTTGCACTTTCAGTTGCTGCGAGCAAAGGTTTTTGAACCCTTATTGCGGGAAAGCTGTTGTGGTTACCTTTACTATGTCTCCACAACATTCCCGTTTCTTCTTTTGGCAAAAGCCTAACCTCTTGAGGAACACCATCCTTATCAATTTCTACTAGCAAACAATAGCCCTTTCCCACATTGTTTACATTCGGATGTGTTGTGGATTGTAACAAGCCGTAATGTTCCAACGACTTACTCAGTTCATATAACTCATTAAGCAAAAAACATCACACCTCCTTCAATTTTGACGTCCTGCCTAAATTGCGGTGCGTACTTTCCATCCGTCGGACGAGTGTACATCGTACTCAGCATAGACGGAATTGTCACATTGATGGATTTGTCAGCAGCTGTAGTGTCACGAATCGGGCCAAAATAGGTTGGGACAAACTCTTTCCAGCCGAGGAAGGGCGTTGTATGGAATTGACCAACTGAAAGTCGGCGCATAAACATTTCCTGTAATTGATGCTGCGGGTTTTTACCTCTAAATGGTGGGGAATAGGCTAAGATCACCCCATAGACCTTATAACAAACATTTTCAAGGATAGTTGCAAACAGTTGAAAATTGACTGTTCCGCTTTTTCTCAATGGGCCGCCGTAATTAGTTGAATATTTTCGAAAGACAATGGGAGAACAAATTTCTATACGCTGCGGTTCGAAATAGGCGATTTTTGAGAAAGTCACACACTCAAAAATACTTTTTAGGGCGGATTTTGTTGGTGCTGGATAAGACACTGGTGATGAACCAGTATCGGGCCTAGTGAACATTGCCGCAGGTCCCTCCACTTCAAATGAAACAGAATATACTTTCTCTGTCATGCGTTCACCTCCTCTGCTTTGGTAATTTTAATTGTTATACATCTTCATATGGGCCTACAACGATCAACCATTACATTCAGTAATATGTATTTTGTATTTTGTATATTGTTAATATATCATGCGTAGTAGAACTTGTCCATGGGTCTACGTTGCTTTTTTTTAAAATTTGTGGTACTTTTCATCTGCCAGGGGTTTTTTGTTCCTGTGGATTGAAACAGCAATATGTACTTTGTTCTAAAAGTAAAAACGGCAAGGCGGCAGCGGGAGATTAGTATTACTTATCTTCCGCTGCCGCTTTTAGAGAGATCATTGAACATCGTTAGTGTAAGCGTCAAACAGGCTAGCACTTGCTAAATATCGGTATCACCAAAGATCACCTTTGCCAATATCTTTAACCTTGTTGTACTGTCTTTTAATCAGTCGTTTAAATTCTTCATCTGATAGACCATCGCCTGCATCCACACCATCATCCGATAGCACATCGTAAAAATATTCGGCGTGGCCCCTGTCTTCATGCACCATCTTCTTATAACGGGCTATGATCTCGGTCTGAAAGTCTAGTTCAAATATGTGCCGGGGAGTCTTGCCTGATAGGTATTCTTTCACCAGTTCCATCATATAGTCAATATTCTTTCCCATATCAGTCTTCCTCCCACGCAAATTTTTCCACGTTTGTACCACATGGCTTCGGGGTAAATACTTTTTTCGGGATTGTTTCACTGCCAGGCAGGAAATCTCTAACTGAGCTATGTACCTGTTTCCCAAGTTAGGAGCATTTGTAAAATCCATGTTAAGTATTCAA
>NZ_CDRZ01000112.1 GCF_000946815.1 Syntrophaceticus schinkii
TAGAGTGACTATCCGGGCCCTCCATCATATCCAAAATGGATTTCAATCCTTCAGGACCGAGGTAAGCTCCCAGGGCATACTGTTCACCCAGTAAGTGATTCCCTAATCCAAATAATACTCATAAAAGGGGTGCCACTTCTATTTCGACAAATAACAGGTGATTCCTTTGTTTTGCACCCGAACGAAACCTATTAACATTTTTCCGTCTGGTTTTTCCGAAATAACGGAATTTTAATCGGACTTAGGCTGGTATTATTCTGTTTTTTCGATAAAAAACGTGCCGGTGATTCGGGTGTTTACTAAACAGGGATAACAATCAATAATTTGCGCTACTTGGTTAAAAAACAGACAAAAGTGTTTCTAACCGGCATGCCGTGACACTCTGCTGTCATAGTAGTTTGCTAATATATTTCATGGAGAACAGGCAGCATTGTCAATAGGAGGATTCTTATTGATGCTCCAAACTGCAAAGCAGTGTGGAGATTCTCATGAATTTCCGAATAACTACCTTAAAAGAAAGGAGGTGAGAATCATGAAACGTGTGTTTAAAATTGTTTTTTGTTTTTTAGCAATTACAATTTTAAGCGTTGGTTTTTTAGCTTCCCCGGCTTTAGCATCTGATGCAAAACCTATTGTAAATATATATGAAATAGAACCAAATAATACAATAAATCAAGCAAATGTACTGAGCAACAATTATTATGGAGAACATAGATACTATATTTATGGGACGATCACTAATTACTATTATGATCTTGATCATTATCGATTTACTGTTAACAGCAGTGGTAAAGTTACATTAGGTGGTGGCTGGTTAGGAGATTACTTTGGACGCGGTTTGGAAGATCAGCTAATAATTGGTTTAATGGATTCGCAAGGGAATATCATTCATGCAGCTATACTAGTTGGTTCGTATCCAGATACTATTAGATATTTAAGCGCCGATATACCTGCCGGCACATATTATATAGTTGTATGTCAAGGGACTAAATACAAATACATATTTGTCAATGAACCATATGGAATTGTTCTCGATTTTACACCCTCCATTAGCTACGCAACTGTTAATTTTAACTCACAGGGAGGTTCAAGTGTATCAAGTATATCCGTCGCTCAAAATTCAACAATAACAGCTCCAACAGTACCTACTAGATCCGGATATGCATTCGGTGGCTGGTATACGGAAGCTGAATGTATAAACCCTTGGAATTTCAGGACAGATGTCGTTACTGGTAATATGACACTTTACGCAAAATGGGTCCCTTCCACCAATGCTAACGTCAAGCGCATCGCAGGGGGCGACCGATACGAAACCGCAGTAAAGGTGAGCCAGGATGGATGGACGACCGCCGACACTGTGATTTTGGCAAGGGGCGATGATTATGCTGATGCTCTAGCGGGGGTGCCTCTTGCTTATCAACTGGGTGCACCGATTCTCCTAACCCATACTAATAGCACCATACCGGCGACCACGGCAGAGATAACACGCCTGAAAGCACAGAGGGTTATCCTCTTGGGAGGACCTGGCGCCATCTCCGATAATGTCAAGAGAGAACTTGAACGCCTTGGCCTTACTGTAGAGCGCATTGAGGGGAGAGACCGCTACGAAACTGCCTCTTGTATAGCTGACCGCATGAAAAAGGGCGCCGTATTTGACACCGTCTTTATAGCTGTAGGCACCAACTTTGCTGATGCTTTGGCTGCCAGCAGTTATGCTGCTATGAAGGGGCAACCCATTCTCCTTTCAGAAACAAACTATTTGCCACAGGCTACGAAAAATGCCATAGTAGATTTAGGGATAAATAATACGGTTGTCTGCGGTGGGCCGGCAGTTGTGAGTGAGAGCGTGTTTAATCAGCTACCTCATCCCAAGCGGGTATATGGGAATGACCGTTACTTGACCGCGCTGGAGATGGCGAAGGAATTCATGCCGGAAAGCACAAAACACGTTTATATCTCCACAGGTTTAAACTTTCCGGATGCCATTGCCGGAGGTGTCCTGGCAGCCAAGAATCACAGCGGTTTGCTGCTGGTACAGGGAAATCATGCAGTACCTATCCAGCAAGTACAGGATTTTTATATAGATCGAGAATTTACAGGTGCAACAATATTCGGCGGCACAACGGTTGTGAGCAGCGGACTGGAAAAATGGTTTAAAGGCAATCCACTGTAATAGTTACCCGGGAATATTGGTAGATGATGGGGAACCCTTTCGGGGGTTCCCCTTTCGTTAACGCGAAACACGTAAAAAATACAGTGATTTATTCAGGGCATCGGACCGGAGGAGTCATCAAGACTAGCCGCCAGCGAGAAACAATTACACCACTGGGGGGGTCCCCGCCGTACTTGGGTTCACAGCGCTTGGAAGCAAGATGGAAGAAGCAGGGAAGAAAATGCAAAACATAGGCTGCCTGCTTACAGGGATAATTACGATACCTATTATCGGCCTGGTGTTTCTTGGTGTGCCAGGGCTTGTTATCGGTATTATTGTGGGTGGCCTAATAGCATATGGAGCAAAGAAACAGTGATCGCACATGGGCGTATTTCTGTAATTCTGTAGAGGCCACAATTTGGTTTCGGTAGGTTACAAGCAAGGTGTTACATAGGTTTATGACTGGAAGGTTATTGGAAACTAATGTCGAATTTAGTAACAGAGGAAACTTGTTATAAAGTGTCTAACCTTCCTCGTGGCGGTACTGCGGGTACCTTTTCGAGATTTTCGCCGGTTTACACTATGGTATAATGAGAAAGAAGAATTCATAAAGGAGATTACAAGAGAGGTGACATTATGAGTTCCAAAACAAATGATCTGCTTACAATGATTGAATCTCTACCAATAGATGTTAAAACTACATTGGTTGAAAAATTACTTGCAAGCATGCAGCCCTTACAAAAAGACGTAGATGATGAGTGGATAAAAGCAGCAGAAGAAAGAATCAGTGAGATAAAAACAGATAATGTCAAGGTTATTCCTGGCAATGAAGTTTTCAACGAAATCAAAGAGAAGTATGGCTGATGAAGTACTCTTTTCAATCCAAAAGCAAAAAACGAGTTCCTAGACGCCATAGACTATTATGAATCATGCAGTACAGGTCTTGGTTTGGAATTTGTCAATGAAATCTATTCTACAATACAGCGCATAATCCAATTTCCTACCGCTTGGTCTAAGTTTTCCGAAAACACACGAAGATGTTTAACCAAACGTTTCCCGTTTGGCATCATTTATCAACTCTTAGAAGATAATGATGAATTCATTATAATTGCTGTTATGCAGGTTAATAGAAAGCCAAATTATTGGAGAAAACGGGTTGGGGTATTAAGAAGAAGATAGGGATGCTTAACCTAGGTAACCGGTACCTTTGCAACAACACTGGCCTCAGATGGCAAATCAAAGTAAACGGAGACTTAACTGCGCACCTTGTTATGGACTGTTTGGTAGGAGAAAGAAAAACATTCCAGGAAAAAGTCAGGCCGGTTTGTTCCTTACATAAATTCATTCCTGATTTTTTCTGCAATCCATAAACGGATCAAAGTCTGATACGGCAGCCCCTTTTTAGCAGCGATTTTTTTACGGCCTCGATCTGGCTAGGTTCCACAGCCTATTCTGAAATTACAGCATCTACCGAAATAATAGAGAGCAGACATAATATCAAAGACAATGTATTTCATCTGCGATGGCATCAATTGCACAAAACATTTGAGGAAATGTACCCATGTTATTCATCATTTGAAAAAGCTATTATAGATGATTTAATGAAGTATTAAGCCATTAAAAGGGCTATAAAAGCAAAGAATTGCACAATTCGATCATTCAGACAAAAGTCGGGTGGTAACCGGTACCTTTACGAGGGGAGTGGCCTTTCTCCACGAGCTTGCTCGTGACCAACGGTGCCGGCTTAGTTAATTGCTTTAATTCTCGTACTCCGCGTGTAAATCACTCCATATATAATTAGGCTATACGGGTAAGCAGTCCGGTTTCGTATATTTCCTTAATTAATAAAAAGAAAAAGAATAAACGGTATTCCAATAATTATTAGTGAAGCGATAATCCTGGTAAGGCAGCTTCCTTTCGTTAACTCACCAAAGTTCCAAATAGTTGAACGATTTATTGAATCACCCAAATTAATCATTGGATTGTTTTTTTATATTCTTCTATTTTGCGTTTCTCTAGTTTGTCTTTCTCATCTCTTATATCCATACTACCACCTCCTATTATTTAGATGGTTAGTTCACATTTTATTTTAATCCAACTGCGCGGTTACTTTCTACTAGATTTCAGAGAAAAACTTTAAGTGTTAAAATATTATAGAAAACAATACAAAAAACATGGGGGTAATAGAAATGAAGGTATTGTTGGTGAACGGAAGCGCACATAAAGAAGGATGTACCTATACGGCATTAAGGGAAGTTGAGAAGGCATTAAACAAAAATGGAATAGCAACAGAAATCTTTCAGCTTGATGCAGAGCCGATCGCTGGCTGTAAAGGGTGTCGTTCTTGCAAGAAAACAGGGAAATAGAGTAACAGCTCAGATCACCAAAACCGGAAAAACCGCAATGATTTAAATAGGACTCCATTGTTAAAAAAACCGAACCTAAGATGATGTGGAAATGCATGGTATCATGAATAATGCAGCCTATGCTTTATATAGTAGGTTTATAGAGAGGGATCTGATGAAAATCTATATATTGGGGGGTCATATTCCATGAGAATTTGTCGTCAGTGTCAGTGTAAAATGGTTGAGGGGCTTGATGTTAAGGTTGATAGCGCAGGATACGGTATTACGATCGCTGCAGGTACTGGTATTTTTGCAAACAGAATAGAAAAACCTAAAGTTGCAATCTGCCCTAAATGTGGTGAGATATCTTTATATATTGAGAATATAGATAAAATTCCAAAGAAACGATAAAGAAGGAAGCAAAAAGAATGTCCCCTTGCTACAGCTATGGCTGTTGATTTATAAGGCGTATTCCTATGTATGAAAGCGGAAATCGCTTATATGAAGAAAGCGGTGGAGGAGTTATCATCAATACCGCCTCAATAGCCAGTCTGAAGGGATTCCATACTATGTCTGCTTATTGTGCAGCAAATTTTGTAGTGGTCGGTCTGACCAGAGCGGCTACTGCTGAATACGCCTCTGACAAGATACGTATCAATGCCGTGTGTCCTGTCAGCCTTAGCAGGAAACTTGATCAAAGTAAGCGGACCATTAAATTATTGAATAGCAAATTATCCAAGGTAGCATTAGCTAAATACAGTTTCGATAATCTTGTAGGCGATAGTCCTTTGTTCATGCAAAGTATAAAAAAAGCCAAACGTGCCTCTAAGACAGACTCCACAGTGCTGATAATAGGAGAGACTGGTACTGGAAAGGAGCTTTTTGCTCATTCAATCCATAACTGCAGTAGTAGAGCAAAAAAGCCGTTTATCAAATTAAACTGTGCTTCGATTCCTGATAATCTTTTGGAGAGCGAGTTTTTCGGCTTTGAAAAGGGTTCTTTTACTGGTGCAGAGAAAAACAAAGTTGGGATGTTTGAGCTTGCAGATGATGGGACAATATTTCTAGATGAAATAGGCGAAATGAGCTTGCCGCTTCAAGCTAAGATTTTGCGAGTTTTGGAGGAAGGAGAGATGTACCGGATCGGAGGGGTCAAACCTATATATGTTGATGTTAGGATTATATCTGCTACAAACAGAGATCTATATAAACTTGTAGAGCAAAATAAATTCAGGTCCGACCTTTTTTACCGTTTAAATGTTTTTAATATAGAAATTCCTCCTCTGCGGAAAGGGTAGATGACATAAATCTACTTGCAACACATCTTTTAATGGATTTGACACGTAGAATAGGCAAGAACGTTAGTGGGTTTTCCAATTCCGCGTTAAAGATATTAAAAAGTTATTACTGGTCCGGCAATGTGCGGGAATTAAGGAATTGTATAGAGAAAGCGATAATTATGTCAGATAGTAACATCATTAATGCCAGTGACCTTCAGTTTATTGTTAACACTAAAAAAGAAAGAGAGCAGTATGACGAGATAATTCCGTTGTGATAGCAAACTGCTATGACAGTGTAGTGTCACATTCATGCCGGCAAGCAATAATTTTTGTCATTTTTTTAACAGGGGTAGGGAGGGAGGGGGTTATTGCAGGAAAATGCGTGAAGCCAAACCATCATTAATTTGTAAAAATGGAAGGCAAATCTATGCCTTATGTCAAATTAATAATAATAATAATAGAGTCGATCCGTTTTTTCATGGGCATTTCATTACTCACCTGGGGATATTTACCATGCTCCTTGTCAATAAAAATATATTATGGTATCATTGATTATATTAACTAATGTCATTAAACGGAGGCAAGTATGGATATTAAAAGTTTCAGATATTTTATTAGCTTGGCCAGGCATCGGAGTTTTACCAAGGCGGCCAAGGAATGTTCGGTGACCCAGACCGCCATGAGCATCCATATTTCCAAGCTGGAAGAAAAATTGAACTTCAAGTTGTTTTCCCGCAATAGCCGCAATGTGGTTTTGACTGAGGCCGGCGCACATTTTCTGGTCCACGCCAAGCGGATGCTGGAGGAATACGAGCAGGCGGTAGCAGAATCCTATAATATTTCTCTGGGTTATGACGGCCGTCTTCTAGTGGGCGCCAGTAATTTCCCTGATGCGATTTGTATCATCGATTATATCAAGGCTTTTCACAGAAAATACCCCAATATCCTGGTGGAGACCGTTACGGAAACCGAAGTCAATGAGCCAGATGGCTTTCGGGATCTGGAGCTAGACGTGGCGGTATGCCTGCCATATGAGTTGCAGGCAGATCCGGATATCGACGTTATACCGCTGGTCCGGCGGCCACTGCGTTTTGTGGTGAGTGCCGATCATCCGCTGGCCGATAAGCAGAAGCTCAACCCAAAGGACCTGGCCGGCGAAAAGATATTCGTTCTGCAATTGACCCGTTTTCGCAATACCTCTGACAGGGTCAGTCAGGAATGGCTGATGAGCGGTATTGACACGTCTCAGCTTATTGAGGTGGATGATTTCGACGATATCCTCATTTTGGCCAGTTCCGGTCTTGGTGTGGGTGCCTTGCCTTATTATCTGACTGATACCAGCAATTCCCGTTTCGTGGTGCTAGATTTGGATGGCATGGCTCCTTATGCCGATCTGGCCTTGGCCTACCTTCGCGACAGCCAGAATCCGGCTTTGCAGTTGTTTTTGGAAGTGGTGCAGGAAATGCGTAAGGAATAGCCACCTCCGCTTTCATCCGCTGTATTTGTCTGACACTGGGGTTGAAAAGCTCTGCTACCTGCTTATTTAGAAAAATCCCTTCTGTTATTTTTCTTATGATAAATATTCTTCTGTCTTTTTTTGTTCATTTCTGTTTTTACCCTCCCATTATATCTTTTTATCATTTTCCCTGATGAGTTATGCTATGACATTTTTCGCAAATAAACAAAATGCGGAAGTTGGGTATTGACATGAGAAAGTTATAAATATATACTTCGATCGAGAAGTAATATTTATATGTCCATATATAATATTAATGAAAAGGGGCAATAGTCTATGGATAAAAGTAACAGCAGAAAGGAATTATATGGCAACCATGTGGTACAGTACGCGCCGGAATACTCCTTCTGTTCCGGTTGCACCTCCTGTGAGATCGTATGCAGTCTGGTGCATGACGGAGTAGTCAGTCCAAGTTATAACAGGATCTATGTGGACCGCGGTACCTCCACCATGGTGCATCGGATACGAGCCTGCTTGCATTGTAATGACCACCCTTGTTATGATGCCTGCCCGAAAAAGGATAAAGCAATGTGCATAGACGAGAACAATATCGTCTACATAGTGGAAGACGAGTGTACTGGCTGCGGACTGTGCAGTAAAGCCTGCCGCCTGAAACCTTCCGCAATCAACATGGTCAAAAGCCGCGACAAGAGCAAGCGTAAAGCCAAGAAATGCGATCTATGCCGCACTCGTCCGGAAGGGCCGGCCTGCGTGGAATTTTGCCCTGTCCGCTGTATCGGGTTGAGTGAGGAGTCGCAACAGATACCCCTGGACGCCGCTGGGATTATTAATAGAATGGAGGATCACCATGGGAAATGATGTGAAATTATATGGCTATGTAGGTAAAATCGCCCGCATTAATCTTACAGACAAAAGTGTGGAGATCATCCCCACCAGCAAATATGTGCCTAAATATATCGGCGGTCGTTGTATCTGCAATAAGATTTTCTGGGACGAAGTTAAACCGGGCGTCAAAGCCTTCGATCTGGAGAACAAGCTAATCTATATGACCGGTCCCACCACTGCTACCGGTATCCCTACTGGTGGCCGTACCGTATTTACCGGTATCGCAGCCAATAACCTGCCGGAGCAATATGCCTGGAGTGGTATTGGTGGCTGGTTCGGCGCGGAGTTGAAATTTGCCGGCTACGACGGTTTTATCCTGGAAGGCCGTGCCTCGGAGCTCACTTATATCTGCATCGAGGACGATAAAATTACATTCCGTTCCGCTCGTAATTTGTGGGGCAAAAAAGTCCATGATACCCAAGCTAAACTGGAAGAATGGCATGGATCTAAGACCAAGAGCATGGTCATCGGTCCGGCGGGTGAAAATTTGATGCGCAACGCCAGCGTCACTACCAGCAATGACAATGTAGCGGCTAAGGCTGGTTTCGGAGCGGTATTCGGCTCCAAGAACTTAAAGGCTATTACCTGCAAAGGTACGGGCGTGGTCATCCCTTACGATATTCCAAAGGTGCTGGAACTGCGGCGGAAAATGGGCGATCCTTATATGTGTCCCAGTCCGCTGGTACAGGAGAGCTCCCATGGAATGGACGGCAACACTATGGAAGTGAACTGGACCCGGGGTCAGGTGGCCTGCAGTCATGGCTGCAACCAGCATTGTAACAGATTGATGATCGATATGAAATCGGCATTTAAAGAAGAACGAGTCAATCATGTGGAAAAATGCGTCAGCATTTTCGCCTTCGGTTTCCAGGAGGACTGCAGTTGGCTGCCCATCCAGAACTGGGAGACGAAGCAGAACCATTTCTTACCCTGCAAGATGTTGAGCATGGAGATGCCGGAGCCGGATCCCAGTGATCCCCATTTCCAGGATCTTTTTAAACAAGTGCGCGGTGACAAGGTGGATTTCTGGAAGCCCGATCTGGACAAGGGCTCAGTGATGATGGATATGTGCAACGAGTACGGCATAGATAAATGGGATGTGATCGTATGGCTTTTTCCTTGGCTGGCTATGGGTAAAAAAGAGGGTGTATTCGATGATGTCGATTTCGGCATGGAGATCGACGTGGAGTCTGAGGAATTCGTCAAACACATGCTGGATATCATTACCTACCGAAAGGGATATTATGGCAATATCCTGGCGGAAGGCATGGCCCGTGCTATCCGTATCCTGGGCAAAGAAAAATTCGGCGACACCATCTACCATGGCCGCTATTCCCAAGTGGTGCCTGGATTGAGGCTTGATATCCCTATCAGCCTGGAGACTGCCTGGGGGCATTCTTACCATTGGCAGGGCCGTGGTTTCGAGGGTACCATCAACAAATCCGGCTGGCTGGCTAGCTCACTGATGCTGATGACATCCACTCGTGATACTAATACCGTTGCTCATTATCATGACACCTACCAGAATTATCTCAAGATAAAAGACGATCCCTGCCACAGCCAGGTACTGATCGACGGCATAATCATGAATGAGAATAAGGCGGAATTGAAGGATTCTGTCACCTGCTGTGAATGGCAGAGCGTCAATTTGTTCTGGACGGATATGGAGGTACAGATGTTCGAGGCGGCTACCGGTTATTCTCTTTCCGAGCAGGACTGAATGATGCGGCGGAGCGTTCCCATCTCTTATTTAGGGCTATCTTGATGCGCAATCACGGGCGCGACCGGGACATGGAGGTCAATGCCATTTTCCCCACCATGCAGTATCCGGACCCCTACGGCGAGACCGTAGACTGGGATGACTGGAACGATCTGGTAGATATGTATTACGATAGCCGTGGCTGGGACAGAAAGATAGGCTGGCCGTACCGGGAAACCTGGGAAAAATACGGCCTCAAGGATATCGCCGATGAATTGGAAAAGCTGGGCAAGCTGCCGAAGCGTTCCGCTGTAACGAAGTGATTAGAATAACTGACCGAACGGAGATCGCCGCCAGCTATTCCACACTGGAGACGCTATCGCTTTCTTGTGACGGGGAGCGGGAGATCATATCCAAGCAGGTGGCGGCGGAAAAATGCTTGTTGGTGTATATTGGGGACCGGTTGACGTTGAAGATTATCTGCAGCCCATCCCATCTTGGTTATTTGCTTTTGGGTTATTTCTACAGTGAGGGTGTTATTGCATCCCCGGATGAGATCGTGCGTATCGATATCAGCGCCGACGGTCGACGGGCGGATATCCAGCTCCGGGAAGGCTCTGATTCTGAATTAGCGTGGCCGCGTGTAGAACAGGTGCTGAGCGCTGCCAGTGCCAACAAATGGCTGTGGGTCACCCGCCGGGAGAAAGGGAGGGAATTGCGTCCTTTGCCACGGCATGAGTGGCAAATGCAGGAGGTGTTCGCTCTGGCGGACGAATTCCATCATGCCGAAGTCTATGTCAGTGCCCATAGCCGTTCCGTCCATAGCTGTACGTTGAGCGTATGCGGTGTAGAACGCTATTTTTGCGAGGATATTGGCCGCCATAATGCTTTGGACAAGGTGATAGGCATGGCTTTGATGGGCGGCGTGGACCTGAGCAACACCGTTGCCTATACCAGCGGCCGTGTGCCCGTTGATATGGCGGTGAAAGCAATCCGCAGCCGCATCCCGGTGTTGATCAGTAAATCTCTACCCTCGGCGGAAGCAGTGGAAATGGCCAAAAAATACAATCTCACCATGATCTGTGCAGCCCAACCTCATAATGTGCTGGTATTCGCGGACGGAGCTTAGTCAAGTGAGTGAAAAGGGAGTGAAAGTGTAGCCAGCAATCTGTGGAGTGCGGATTTATTCCTGCAGCTGATTACTGTAATACTTGTCGTTTTCCAGATTCATACATGAGTGAGAGAATACATATTAAGATTCAAAATATTTAGAAAGCGAGTGTGATAGTGAATGGAAAAAAGCCCCTACAAGTATGTACTGGTCTTTATTATGACTTTCGGTCTGTGCTTCTCTGGATTTACTAACGTTATTTATGCAGCACGGGCCCTCGATGTAATGCAAATATTCAATATGAGCCAAGCGCAACTGTCCGCTATTTCCAGCGTCAGCAATCTTCCCGCATTTTTCTTCGCCATCTGGCTGGGCAATCTGATCGATAAGAGAGGTGTCCGTAAGATTCCGATCATCCTGTTTGCCCTGGCGACCGTCGCGGGAGTGGCGCGTGTCTTCTCCCCCAACTATACCATACTGTTTCTCCTTACTTTTCTCGGCTGTACCTTCTTCCTGCCCGTCAATATCATTGCTCCCAAGCTGTTTGCCCCCTATTTCTCCGCAGGCGAAATGGGAGCGGCAATCGGTGTTTATAGCTCCGGCGCCGGACTCGGCACTACGCTGGCTTTCGCTTTGGGACCAATGTTCAGCTCCACCAAGGCAGCTCTGGCTTTTATCGCCGCGGGTTACGCCGTGATGATGATCCTGTGGATTATTTTCGTCAAGGAGCCGCCAAAGGCTGAGAACGCTCCTGCTATGCAAAAGACCGATATGAAGGCGGTCCTGAAAAGCAAGACCATGTGGAAAGTCATGTTGTGCGGCGGCCTTGCTGTGGGTGCTGCCATTCTGTTGAACAGTTACGCAGTAACCGCATTCATCGGCAAAGGCATGGAACCTGCCGCGGCCAGTGTTATCGCCACCATCATGAACTTCTGCCTGTTGGTTGGCGGTGTGGTGGCCGGTTTTATCGTATCCAAGGTGGGACGCTATAATGTGCCGTATGTTATCATCTGCGTTGGCGGCGCCATCCTCTATTACCTAGCTTACTGGCTGCCAGTAGGTACCATTACCTACGTCATGATCGGTATTGCCGCTTTTGTGGTGGCCGGTTCCATTGGCGTGAATATGGGCCGTATTGCCCTGATCCCTGTTACTGGTGAATTCGGACCGGAGAACATCGGCGCTGCCGGTGGCATGAACCAGACCGCTGTCGGTCTGATCGGTTTCATTTTGCCCACCATCGCGGCTTCCATTTTCGGTACCAATTATATGGGCGTGTGGACATTCGCCGCGGTTATACTCGTTATCATTGGCATTCTGGGCGGTGTGCTTACACCTGAGCTTGGACCCAAGGGTAAATTGGCTCAGGAACAAGCTTCCGCAGCTACCGGAAAATAATTGTCCGTTATATTTACGCGGGCAAAGCTATAGATAATAACAAATTAAGGAGGTATTCTATATGGACAGAATGAAAGGTAAGATCGCTGTTGTGACCGGCGTGGCCTCCGGTATTGGTAAGGCTATCGCCGAAATGTTCGCCGCTGAGGGTGCGAAGGTAGTGGCAGCGGATTTTGACGCCACGGGCGGTCAGAAGACTGTCGACGGCATTAAAGCGAGAGGCGGCGAGGGCATCTTTGTTTCCACCAACCTACGCAAGAAAGAAGATGTGGAAAACCTGAAGCAGGTGACGCTGGATACTTACGGCACCATCACTACCCTGGTTAACTCCGCTGGGGTATTGGTTCATGCTCCCTTCATGGAACATACCGACGAGGATTATGAAAAAGTCAGTGAGACCAATTTCCGCGCTTATTGCTGGACTATGCAGGCTTTCCTGCCGGTGATGGTGGCTAATCCCCAGCAATGCTCCGTACTGAATATCGCCTCCATCTCCTCCGTCAAGCCGGAATCCAACGCCTATTATTACGGTGCGTTCAAGGCCGCAGTGGACCTGATGACCCGTAACCTGACCCGGGAATTTTCACCTCAGGGTGTGCGTCTGAACGTGATTTGTCCCGGCCCGGTCAATACGAATATGACCCCGCAGGAAGTGAAGAACAGCCCGGTGATCCAAGCTGAGATGTGCAAGAATGTCTGTTCCGTCGGCCGTCTGGGCGAGCCGGAAGATATAGCCTATGCTGCCACATATTTGTGCTCTGACGAGGCTTCATGGGTAACAGGCGCTCACTTTGTCATCGACGGTGGCGCTTGCATGATGGGTTAAGTTTTTCAAAGAACTGTTATGGTCCGGCCCCCAGGGCCGGACCTATTTTCCCTGGTACTGATGCTGACCCAGTGGTGGATGGGCATATATACTCGGGGTCGGATAATTTCCCTGTGGGCTTCAGAAAAGCGGAGTAATATGACACTCTGAGGATCGTTTTATAGAAAGGAGAAAAACGATGGATGAAAAATTATACCCACAGCGTTGGTTGATATTGGCGGTATTGTTTGTAGTAGTAAGTATTTTGCAGTTTGCAGTTATTATTACTCCAGGTATTGCTACAATTTTTATGCCTGAATATGGTTTTACCCCAGCCCAATTTGGTATCGTATGTAATATGCCCTTCCTGGCCGGTGTGCTGTTCGGCATCCCCTGCGGGTCTCTGGGCGACCGCTATGGCACGAAAAAACTGATGCTCATCGGTCTGATCATATTTATAGTTGGTGCGTTTTGGCGGGTTTTCGCTGCGGACTTCATCTCTCTTTGTATATCCAGTTTGGTGATGGGTTTTGCCTTAGCTACCCTTAACTCCAATTCCACCAAAATAATACGTTTATGGTTCCCCGGCCGGGCCATGGGTTCTGCTATGGGTGTGTATGTATGCGGTGCCTCTAGAGGAGCCGGCGTGGCGCTGAAGATCGGTCCCAGCTTTGCTAATTCCGCTGCCGCCTTTATGGCCTGCGGTTACGCAGCTATTGCCACCCTCGTAGTCTGGTTGCTGTTCTTCCGTAACCATCCTGACGGTGAGAGGAGCGAGGAAGAATCGAGCCTGCAGCAGATGAAAGTGGTAATGAAAGACAAGAACGTATGGCTGATCTCAGTGATGATCTTTTTCATTTTCGGCTGCTCAACTACGGCTCAGACCTATATGAACGCTGGTCTGGCTGATTACGGCTCCGGCAATATAGCGATGGCTTCCAGCATTTCCGCTTCCTCGGCGCTATTCGTGGCCATCGGCTCTATTTTTATGCCCGCCTTTTTCGCCAGGTTTAAGAAGTTGCGCCCGGTAATGCTGCTCCTGTGCATTGCTCAGTTCATCGTATTGTGCCTGATCTTTATCCTTCCCTTTGGCCTCCCTACGCTGATCCTGATGTTCTTCATGGGACTGTTCCTGGGTGGTATGCTGGCCATGGGTAAGGCCATTCCGGCGCTGTTACCCAATATCAATCCCAAAAACCTGGGAGCGGTAGGCGGCATTCAGAGTACATTCCAAAACGTGGGCGCCTGGTTCGTGGCCGGTTATATCATCGCCCCGATCTGCCAGGCTGTGTGCCCCGGCAATCTCTATTTTGGGATCTATGTGGGCTGTGGTATCTGTGCTTTGCTGGCGGGACTAACCGTTATGTTGCTGCCGGAAATGCCTACCTCCGTCGATGCCAAGCTAAAGATGGAAATGGGAAAAAACGCTGCCAACGCGGACATCTGAACAGTTTCTACTCCTCAAAATAGAGTATCCCAGTTATTATCTGTACTTTTTAGCAGTTTTCTGGTTGGGTAAGCAAAAAAGCGCATCAGTTGATGCGCTTTTTTGCTAGTTAGCTCAGTATGCCTGTTGAGTTGGTAGGTTGAGAGAAACCATACCGCCTAGTTAATGACTGAAAAAAATAATGAAAACAAATGTCAAAATTAGCAACAGATATAAGAGGCAACTGGAGAAAGGCAGGATAATCTATGGAATACCGTACCGGAGGAGTCATCAAGACTGGCCGCCAGCGAGAAACAATTACACTACTGGGGTGGTCCCCGCCGTACCTGTGGTGAGCCGGTGTATCTCACCAAAAATGGTGAGGGCGATCTCGTGGTGATGGATATAGAGGTAGCTAGTGCGGTAGAAATAATGATAAAGATTTGAAGATTGATCCCTTATTCAAGCCCAGTCTGGAAAAAGTATATATCACCAAGTAAAGAACGGCTGGCCTAGAAAATAATCGACTCGCTATCCTCCCCTGGTTATACGGGAGGAGCAAACTCGAGGAGAAAAGCCCATCCCCTCGCAAAGGTACAGGTTACCACCCGAACACCCACCCTGTTTGCAAGGTGGGTTTCGTTTTATGCTCATCTTTACCAGTCCCTGCTGAACATATCCTCTCTGACATGGGGAATTGTGGCCAACTGCTCGACTCTTTCCAAAGAAATATTCAACTGATGACAAACATCTTTTATCAAGTGATAGGTTTCGTCACGTTCAACGAGAATCCGGGAGGGAATTTTTGAGTCAACCATCAAATCAGTTAGGCACTGAATGCAGTGATACCCTTCCTACTGAAATATTACTTTTACCATTTCATCGTCCCAGGA
>NZ_CDRZ01000113.1 GCF_000946815.1 Syntrophaceticus schinkii
TCACCTTGGCAGCATGGGGCTCTGGCGGGCTGACGATCGGTTGCAATCAGCCCAATAGCGAAAGGCCGCTATTCTGTTCTTGTCTCGCATTTCGAAATTCCTATCTTTTCTCCGCTCCTTTGTTTTTTAAGAAGATGTTGGTGAAGCTTCCAGCATCATTCTCTTCGAAGCGGTGCCGTCAATCCATAGACAGCTTGTGTGGGGCTTTTTTATCCTGGTGCCAGTGCCATTGATTTTTGCTGTCTGTAGAGCCAGTTAAACAACTTATCATCTCCAAACTCTGCCTTTACCTGGTCCCATATCTTAAAAAGCCAGCCCCACTCTGTACGGGGCTTCATTTTTCCTACTGGCAGTTGGATGTGGGGCAGAACACGCAGGATCTGTGTCCAAAAGATGTTACCTGAATCCCTTAAAAGCCTGTTCCACCTGGTGGTCCAGCGCCAAAGGCTTTTTTCACTGTAGGGTCCCCCTGCTGCTGTTAGTTCTCCGGCTACCTGTGTCAGGGATTGGCCTTTTGTCTGCTTGCGCATCACCTCTTCTTGCACTTCCCAGGCAGTTTGCTCTTTTTCCCCGATGAAGGGAGGGAGCAGACCTGTTGTTTTACCACATATGGGACACTTGAAACGAAATATCGGTATGGAATATGCTTCTTCGAGGGTGAATACCATGCGTTTGTAATGCCCGTGCCGGTGTAGCTTCCGCATAGCTTTACAGGATGGGCATTCCACTGGTCGTAGGTTTTCCGGACAACCGTCTGCAAATAATTCAAGATAAGACTGGACAGTTAAAGGAGTTTCGAGTAAGATCATTTCAGTGTTTTTTAGGGAAGGGGGACTTGGCGGGCGTTGGCCATAGGGGTTCCCCTTCTCGCTATTTATCCTTCCGTGATGATTGTCATGTCAATAAATAATCCATATGTCAATCAGTATGCATCATTTACGTCATAAAAAGCAAGAAAAAAATCCTCCTCCCCCCGTCATTGGGAGTGAGAGGCGACACTCTGGTTCACCTCTGCCTTACGCCTTCCCACCTAGCACTTAACTGTTAGTTTTCGAATGGCACCCACTCGAAACTTCATCTCAAGTGCTGGACAGTGGCATTGTGCAAGGCAGATCCCCATCACAGTGGCGGGACCGCGCCGGATTTGCACCGGACTTCCCTTCAGTATCCCGTTCGCATTAACGGGATACAACACCCTGTTTTATTATTCAATTTTACAAATATATTGTTGATATTAATGACCATGTCAATCCCCTTATTTCTGGGTGGAGACCTTCATGGCCATCATTCTCAACCAGAATAGTAATAAACGTATTCTACAAGTTCTTCGTTATTCCTTCTATTTTCATGAAAAAGATTATCTGTGTCTATTTAGCCATCTGAATAAACAATTACCCATTGCTGCATTATTAGGTCATTCATTTTATCTATCTAATTTCTGGATTCTCGTACCCCTACTTTCGACAAGACGGATTTAGGCTACTGACCCCATACATTTTGAAGCTCTAAACCTAAAAATTTCTGCATGTATTCGCTGTGATACTTTTCAGGATCAATATCATTGAATAAGTTAGGATGACACCATTTTGCACAATAGAGGAGACCTATGGAAAAGCGCAATCCCTTGTATACCCTCCAACCCATAATATGCACTCTTCCTTCCCTCGCAGCCGTTGTTTTGGCCCAGACAGGATCGCTCATGTAAATTTTCTTTACCTCAATAAGGGGCTCCGTAGTTGGTTTTATCTGTGTACTTGCAATATGATCAATAATAACCTCTATGTTATCTTGAGTCAGAACCCACTCGGGACTCACAGTTATTTTATTTCCAGGAAGTTCTGAAGCAATATTTATTGCTCCAACAGTATTTAAATATAAATTTATATCACTCTCCTTACCAAACGTCACACATGGTTCCTTTCCCCATCCCCCAGAAAGATATACCTGAGTTCTTTGATCTGGCCTGATATTTTTTGTTCTCTCCTTTATCATATTCATTACAGAATGATGAAAAGTGAGAAATTCTTTTGCCTTATCTTCTTTTCCGAGAATCCTACCCATAAGTTCTACATCTTTTTCAAAAGTTTCGAATTTGTTACACTCGCAGACAATAAATGGAATGCCCATACTTTCTAATTTATCTTTGATACCCTTTTCAATAGAAGTTTCATACCCAATTACTACATCCGGCTTTAGCACCGCTATTTTTTCCAAATTTGGCTCCCTAAAATGCCCAACAGTTGCTGCCCTTGTTAATTTATCCCCTATTTCAGCGTAATTTACTGCTTCATCTGACACGCCCACAATTTTATCTTCATCCCCAAGTACAATAGCCAGCTCAGTATTGTCAGCTGTAAGTGTGATAATTCTATTGACTGGATGCAAAATTTTAACTTCGTTCCCTGCCGAATCAATAATAGTAACAGTCGTCGGCTCTTTTGGTTCCTTTTTTGAATCGCTCTTTTCACAGCCGACTACTATCAACATACACCCTAAAACACAAATCAAAATTAGAATCATATATTTTTTCAATTTCATTTTAATACCCCCATAATTTTGACACCTCAAATATTTCTCAAATATGCATACAAGAGATGGCAGGCGATTTCTTTCTCTCTGATAAATTATCATCACCTAAAGTAATAAAATTCTATGGATAAGCCCATACGCCTTTTAGTTCTAGACCGTGAAATTTTTCAAGAAACTCTTTATTAATGGCTTCTGGGTCTACATCTTGGAAGAGTTCCGGATGCAACCATTTGGCCATATAAGCAATCCCAACTACCGCACGTGGGCTTGTATAAATATCACTCGAAAGCATATAAACCTTACCAGACTTTACTGCATCTATCTTTCCCCAAGTAGGCCGTGACATAATTTCTGATCTTTTCTTTTTCATAGCCTCCTCAGACTCTTCGTAGCCAGATGGAATGCTAGTAGAAGCAATTTTTATAATCACTTGCGGGTTCTTGTCATTACGTTTAATAATTTTTCACCAAAAAAGTGTAAATTCCGGCAACTATATGGGACCTGCTTTTTCAACCCTTACCAATACTTGGTAGGTGTTCACAATTTCACTGCATCTGCATGCCCCGGGCCTGTTTTCATGGGCACAATCATACTTCCGTGAACAGTAATTGCATTTTATGTTACACAGCGGGGCTACCGGAATATGTATTCTGCCAAATGCAAAATGAGCTTGTTCACTGAAACACTGATGCCCGGATACCTTTCGCTTGCATTCCTCTTTTGGCATGTTGCCTGTTCCTTTCTTAGCTAATATATACCCCTTCTATCACAGTCATTGACCGGCAATAGCAGGCCAGATTTTCCATGTTTTCGTTATGCATAAGCAAGTTCTTTGCTGACACGCCCAGTTAACTCCACAAAAACGTCTTCCAAATTGGTTCTGCGCACCACAGTATCAAAATCCTGACCTGATACAAAATTTCGGGCTTCCTGCCTTGTTGCAAAAAAATGGCGCTCCACACCGAAATCTTTGAGAAATTCGACACAAAATTCACCGATATTCTGTGAAAGTTTTTTTGGACTGTCCAGAGCAATTAACTTGCCATAATCCACAATTCCCACCCTGTGACAAAGGCTTTCCGCTTCCTCAATGTAGTGAGTAGTTAAAAGCACTGTAACACCTGACCGGTTCATCAACAGAATCAAGTCCCAAATCTTCCTGCGGGTCTGTGGGTCAAGCCCCACAGTAGGTTCGTCCAGAAACAAAATCGAAGGGCCATGAAGCAGTGCCCTGGCAATGATCAGGCGACGGGCCATCCCGCCGGAATAATTCCGGACCCGTTCATCAGCTCTATCCTCCAGACCAACATATGCCAACAGTTCTGCAATTCTGGCGTCACGGATTTTCTTAGGCATTTTGTGCAAAAGAGCGTGGAGTAAAAGGTTCTCCCTGCCGGTCAATTCCTGCTCAAAATTGTTCTGCTGGGGTACAACTCCAATCCGCCTTTTGACCTCTACTTGATCATTGACCACAGAATAACCGTCAACAAATAACTCTCCGGCCGTCGGCTTTGTTAAAGTAGTCAGCATTCTGATGGTTGTTGATTTTCCAGCCCCATTTGGGCCAAGAAGACCAAAGATCTCACCGCCATTCACAGAAAAGGAAACCCCGTCAACAGCAGTAACAGAACCATAGCGTTTTACAACATTATGCACTTCTAGCATTTTATCCGGTGGATTGTTCATGTATGTTCACCTTTCCGATATTGTGTGAGCCAGTATCAGCACGTCTTTGCAGCGTTTCTCCGGTTATTCAGGAACTGGTTTTAAGAACTGTTTCTATACGGTTGCGCTTCCCGTTTTACTTGGAAGCCATTTTAAGAACTATCATGAACTGTTCTATCATCTCAAGGTAAAATAAACCCGGGGTTTCCCGGCAAAAAGCTAGTCCTAATAGCTAGGAAACCCCGGGGGTTCTTACATCCCTACTTTGTTGGAGGTGGGTAGGCCCACTTACCCTGGAAGGGTACATCCATCCACTTTTCGAAGTATTCTTTAAGAACTTTATCAGGATCTAACTCTTTAAACTGGTCTGGATAGAACCACTTGGCAAGATATTGTGCACCAAGGTAAGACTTGTCGCCACCAAGTAGACCATTTGGTATGATATATATCCGGTCCTTTTTCACAACATCTGTTTTGCTCAAAACAATATTTTGAACTAATTTTTCTTTAAATTTCTCTACATTTCCAAAGTCCTTTACATTAAATCCCACCAAATCTCTCGTATAGTCTGCAACAACTAACACCCCTGGATTTTGTTGTAAGATCCATTCCGGACTAACCTCTGAATAGCCCTTAAATTCCTGAGCTATATTAATTCCGCCCGCCATGTCAACTGCCTGATGAGCAGCTGTATCACTTGCGGCAACCTTCCATTTCTCCTTTTGAATACTATCTGTAGTCATAGATAAGACATTTACTCTTTGCTCCGATTGTATGTTCTTCACTTTATCTAAAGCTGCAATTTTCTCGGATTTCCATTTCAAAAAAGCGTTCGCTTCTTTTTCTTTCCCAAACATCTTTGCCAGTACTTCAAAATCATTATCATATGTTTCCGGCTTGTGTAAATCTAAAAGCACAACCTTGATCCCTGCAGGTTCTAATTTTTCGGCTAATTCCGCGCCAGGTCCATATGTACTGTAAGAAATGAAAACCTGTGGTCTTAGCTCCACCACCTTTTCATAGTTCGGCTGGAACCCTTTTCCAACCAGATCTTTCTCCTGCATATCAAGATAAGCATCTTTTTGGATACTTTCGCTCACCCCAATCACCTTATCCTGAACCTTCAAAATTCGCATGGCTTCAACCACATTGCCATTAAGAGTTGCCACTTTCTCCAGTGGCTGTGGCAATTCTACACTCCTGCCAGCAGAATCAGTGATAGTAACAGTTTTACTTTCCAGCACCTTATCCTTTTTTGAATCACTCTTCCCACATCCGGCCACCAAGAACATACACCCTAGAATACAAATCAAAATTGGAATTAAATATTTTTTAAACCTCATATAAATACCCCCCTTAATCTTTGATTCTACAAATATCCTTTAAAATTGAAAATATCATATAAATTCAACAGTTTCAGGCATCTTCCACTCCTTCATTAGTGACCCACAACCGCAGTTACTTGTAGCACGAATTATTTATTTAGGGTACTTGGTTTAATTGTGATCATAAACAGACCCAGTTTTATGGTCATCTAGTTCAACCTTTTAATATTCCCTGCTCCCGTTACGAAAACGAACCCCTTTTACATAGAGTTTCACATGATATCGCTCCCTTTGTTTCAGCTCTCTAATTTGCCTTATTTCCTGCATCTTAGCTCCCCAGTCAGCTACTTCTTCGTAAGTGAGGATGTCAATGGAACCTCCCTGGAAATCGCCTTTCACTTCACCTATTCTTTCTTGGCTGCGCGGGAAAAAGGTCAATATATTGTAACAAATCAAGGTGGAACTATTTGGCTATAGAACAATTGTAGACATCTAGCTTTTCTTTTTTAGTCTACTGCGATAATTGTTCCTTGTACCCGCAAGCAACACTGCAGGTAAAAGTAATAGCCATAAAATACCTGACCCACCAACCTCGCCAATGACCTTCATAATTCTAAATTGGGTACGCCCATGCACCCTGGTATTCCAAACCATAGAACTTTTCTAACATCTCCTGATGGATCTTCTCAGGATTAACATCCTCGAAAAGCTCAGGGTGAAGCCATTTCGCAACATACATTAAGCCAATTATGGACTGCGGTCCTGATACAGCACGTCTTGAAAGTACATATACCTTATCTGTTTTAAATGCTTTAATCTGTTTTAATTCCGATCGGACAATTATCTCCTCACGCTGCTTTTTCATGGCATCAGCGTTTATTCCATAACCCGAAGGCACTTTAGCAGTTCCAGGGCATTTAATAACTATTTCGGGATTTTTAACTAACACCCATTCAGGGCTTACTTTCGTCGAAGAAAGAGGTACCTCTCCAGCAATGTTTCTTCCTCCAGCTGCTACAAGCATATTGCCATCGGATGAACCTGGACCAACTGTATTATAATCGCTCATACCCTCCCAATAAACTTGTGGTTTCTTTTCATCTGGCACTCCCTTTAGCCTGGTACCTATCATTTCTTGATATTTTTCATAATAAGCAATGAACTGCGATGCTCTTTTCTCTCGTCCCAATATTTTTCCAATGACTTTAATATCTCGAGAGAGTACATCCGTTTTCGAACAATCCAAAAGAACTACGGGTATTCCGGCTTGTTGTAATTGGTTGGTGATATCTTGTTCTTGAGTAGTCCAGCCAATAACAATATCTGGGTCTAACGTAAGTATTTTCTCTACACTTGGATTAAAAACGTCTCCTACATCCTTAATCCCTTTTAACTTTTGGTCCAATATTGGATATTCTAATACAACTTTACTAGCACCAATTATTCTGTCTTCTTCTTCCAAAACACAGATCACCTCAGCCACATAGCTGTTACAGACTACAATCCGTTCTGGCGGACAAGGAACTTCTACAGTGCGCTCTGAAGAGTCTGTAATGGTAATCATTTTTGTTTCAGAGACAGTTTGCTTTTTACCTGAACTACATCCTGCTGCTAATAAACATATAAACACAGTTAAAGCAACAATAATAGACAGGTTCTTAGTTTTTTTCATCACTATCGTCCTCCTCAAAGTACGAGTTATAAACTTGGCTAAATAAACCCGGACACCTTCTGTGTTAACTTTTTTCTCCCTTACCGCCACTGCCGATTCTTCCTGAGCAACAGGTAGAAAAGAAACGGTACCCCAATTAGAGATGTTAGAATCCGTACAGTATCTCTTCAAGTGCCATTACAATCCGCACCTGGGTGTCAGAAAACAGGAGCAGTATTGCCCCTAACACAGGACTACATCAATTCCTTTACTCCGGTAGCTGTGGCTGACAAAGCTATTACAATGAGTGAGATAAATAGGAACCCAAAAAATGTGATTTTCCGTGCTGTAGAATGTTAATACAATTCTTCAAGTTCAACAATACCTTCAGCAGTGGTTACAGATACACTTAATATTATCTAATCCTAAAATAAAGTGTTGACTTCCCAAAGTTTCACAACAGATTAAACATATATCAAATTTTAGCTATAAATTTCACCCCCTGCAGAAACAAAAAAACCACAAAAAACCTTCCTTCATGGAAAAGCCTTCGTGGCCTGTAGTTATCATGTGAAATTATGTTTTTATTAATTGAGGCTTACTGTCCCTGGCGAAGGTACCCTTCACGGATACATTTATTCTCCAGGAATTAATACCTAAATTATATAATTATTCACCAAAAAAGACCGAATTCCTGCAATCACTTGAAAATGAGTTTTTTTGGGGGCTGTTCAGCAAGCCCTGCTTACCCAGAAGGAAGTGAAGCAGTGATGACTTTATGGGTTAAATAGATAGGGTACCCCCGTGGGTACCCGGTTATTTTTTGCCCGGCGCAGTTACTCAAAACAGCGGGGCAGCAAACGCTAAAACTGCTCATCAACCCGCCAAGTCATTATGCTCAAGCGCGAACTAGTTTCCTGTCGAAAAACACCGTTTTTACTTCTTTCTCTGACATATCCAGCAATGGTATCCTTAACTTCAGGTGTAATCTCTGTATAGAGCCAAAAAGAGCGGCATAGGCCTTCGATGGCTTCTTCCACCGTTTCTTCGTTAACCCAATGGGAATTAAAATAATCGATAGAAGGGTAATACCCCATACTGAGCAAGAGATTGAACTGAAAAAATGCATGGTAGCCTCTGTTATCATCTTTTTCGTGAAACAGCAGTTCCCACAAATCACTCCGGGCTTCATTAACAGTTCCACCTGCCCAGGAAATTAGGCAACAAAACTTGCGGGAAGCCAAGTTTATTTTCATGAATGTATCATAATCGCAGACTGCCGGTGTCATCGAGGCAAAGACAAGATCGAATCTGTTTAAAAGACCCTCCTTTTCAAGATCTACATCTTCCCACATATGCTGCAATACTGTGACATTTGCCAACCCATCCTCGGCGGCCTTTTCTTTGAGAATCCGGCACATTTCCCGAGCCCCATCCAGTGCTGTAACTGACTTACACCGGCCGCTAAAGGGCAAGGCATAGGTTCCCGGCCCACAACCAACATCAAGAACGTCAGCTTCCGGTGTCAGCATCCCATTCTTTTCCAGAATATTGATAATCTTTTCAATGCGTTCCTGTCTTTTATCTGTATGGTGTTGTCCATATTTCGGTGCCATTTGATTCCAGAATTCGATCGCCTCTTTGTCTCCTCTTATTCTCCTTCGCATCTGCGGTGAAGATTTCCTGGTTTGCTCCCATGCCTGCCGCCAAAAGTCTTCCTGGCATAATACCGCATAATCTAGTTCCATATGATAAAACCCCTTTCTTTTATTTATTTAATACTACAGCGATAGGTTCCAACCTTGAAGGAATAACGCGTTAAAGCTTTCGTGATTTTTTCAAGGCACATAAAAGCCGTTTTATAATGTATTTTTCGCTGCAGTATTAATATTTTTTTGTTTATGAATAACCATCAAAACCACAATGTACCGATAGATAAAGCGCATGACCCCAACAGTTAGAATCCCGTGGTGATACCTACATTATAGGTTAAAACCTTGACTGGTAGATCCTACTAGACCTACAATACACCCCTCATGAATTCTATACACCTTATCACAGAAGACTTTGCAAAGCGCCTCATGATGGGTAATAAATAGATAGGACACTTGATGCTGCTTTTGATAGTCTTTGAGGATTTGCAGGACCTGCGCCTGAGATATGCTGTCCAGCATACTTGTGACCTCATCCAAAACGACAAGGGAGGGGCGTACAGCCAACACTCGCATGATACTGGCTCTTTGCAGTTCGCCTCCACTGAGCTCCGCGGGAAGGCGATTTAAATGCTCAGGGTATATGCCGAACTGACCCATTTCATCGTACAGAGCCTGAACGCCATCAGCTTTTCGATAGAAGTGGTAAGGCTCCTCAATGCTCTTGATGAGGGGGAGCCGGGGGTTAAAAGAAATCTCCGGGTGTTGAAAGATGATCTGCAGTTTTCTGCGCAATTCACCCCGCAGCGGCAGTGTGACAGGATCTCCACAGTACGATATTTCACCGGAGGATGGCTTAATCAGGCCGGTCAGCATATGGCCGATCGTTGTTTTCCCACTCCCGCTTTCACCGACAAGACCCACTGTTTCACCTTCTGCAATATCTATACAGGCATCGACCACAGCCGGCTTATCCGGCACAGAAAACCTTCCAGGATATATTTTCGTCAAATTATGCGTGCGAATGAGCATAGATTCAGCATCCCCCTCCCCTCAACCGCGGGACGGATTATAAATTCCGGTTCTAATCAGCAAGACCCAGAGTCTCGGTGTAGGCTGACTTGTATGTCCCATCGTACATCTGCGTTCTAATCAGCATAGATCCAACATCTCACTTTTCTATTTTCAATTTCAACTAGAGGAGGCGGAGTAAGGCAGCGGTTTGTCTTGTCCGGGCAGCGGACGTAAAAGCGGCAGCCGTGGTTGAGATATTCGTTATGCGGCGGAGCAAAGCCGACGATGGCTTTCAGCCCGTTTTCGGGCATGGCAGCAAGCATTGCCTGGGCATACGGGTGCAGCGGCCGTTTAAAAAAAAACTTCTGCTGATGCAATCTCTACCTGCTGCGCCGCATACATAACTGAGACATACTCGCCGATTTTACGGGCAAAGGAGATGTCATGGGTAACACAAATAAGTGATTTCCCCTCCAGCCGCATAAAGCTGTCTTCAACCAGCCGCACCCGCGCCGCATCCAAACCCTTGGTGGGCTCATCTGCAAGGATAACAGCTGCCCCCGGCGCAACTCCCATAGCAACAAGCACCCGCTGCCGCATGCCGCCGCTGAGAGTGTGCGGATACTGTTTGACCAGCCGCTCCTCATCACCGAGGTGAAAGCTTTTCAGCAGTGCCAGCACCCTGGCGCGCAGCTCCTTGGCAGGCAGCAGATTGCCTGCCGCCATTGACTCCCCCACCTGTTTCCCGATAGGATGCAGAGGGTTTAAACTGTTTCCGCTCCCCTGCGGTACATAGGCAATTTTTGCACCGCGCAGCGCGGCAAGCTCTCTTTCGCTCAGCGAGAAAACATCGATGCCCCGGTAGATAACCTCACCCGTTACAATTGCAGTGGATGGCAAAAGCTTCAATAACGCCAGTATCAGCACGCTTTTTCCGCTTCCGGTTTCCCCGATAATGACGGTCTTTGTGCCCTCTTCAACGGTCAGGCATACATCCTCCACCACAGGCACACCTCCCGCGCCAAAGCGAACGGTGATCCTTTTCAATTCAAGCACTTGACTGCCCTCCCGCCGTTGACATGGATGAGGCATAAGCCCTTGTCGTTCCGCCGTAATATCCGACCAACACAAATCCAAGTACGGTCAGCGAGATCATTATAATCGGCGGCAAAATCCACCACCAATAACCATTGACAACCCCATTGCGGAAAAATGCATAGTGGAGTATGCCGCCCCAGCTTTTTTGCTTATAAACACCCAAACCCAAAAAACTCAGACCCGCCTCGGTGAGCATGGCACCGGCGACAGACAATGCCGAACGCATAAGTACAATATCCAACACATTGGGTAAAATATGCTTAAAAAGAATCAGCCATCCGCGAACACCAAGGGCCTGTTCAATTTTAATAAAGGGAAGCTCGCGCATCTGAAAAACACGGGAGCGCACAATGCGCAGGGTGCCTGTCCATGCGGTAATGCTGATGGCGATGATCAGGTTGATGATACTGGCATTAAGATAAGCAGCTAAAATAATGGCCAGCGGCAGTGAGGGGATACACATGGCAACATGGGTAAGAGAGGTTATGACCCTATCGGTAAGCCCTCTATAATAGCCGGCAAGCATGCCCAGCGATGTCCCGATCACAGTGACAACGATAGAGCAGATAATCCCGATAATCAGGGAGACACGCGTTCCGTAGATCAGTTCACTGAGAATATCTTGACCTATATCGTTGGTGCCCAGCCAATGCGCTTTACAGGGGCGAAGATAAGGCGTGCCGAAGGCATAGGGATCATAGGGTGCAATTTGCGGCGCAAAGATGGCAAGCACAGCGCAAATAATCAGAATACCCATGCCAAAGCGGACAAACTTATTTTTCGGAAGAAACCTACTCATGCTCTCCCCATCCTTTGATGCGCGGATCGATAATCACATAAAGTATATCGGCAAGCATATTGGAAAGAATGACGCAAAAACTGATCAGCAAAAAGCAAAACTGCAGAATAGGATAATCTTTAGAGCCTACAGAGGCATAAATCAGACTGCCCATGCCGCGCCAGGAAAAAACCACCTCCACAAACATGGCACCGGAGATGATATAACCGAATTGCATACAGATTGCGGTAATGAAGGGTGGCAGGGCATTGATCAGAACGTGCCTGTTTAAAACCTCATGCTGCAGCAGACCCTTAGAAAATGCGGTTGTAATGTATTCCTCCTGCCGAATCTGCGAAACCGTGCTCTTCATTAACAGAAAATTAGATGCGGTACGATAGGCTGTGAGCATGCTTACCGGAAGCACCATATGCCAAATAATACTCAGTATTCTGCTCATGCCGGTCAAATTGCCGCCGCTCACCATCCCGCTGAGAGGAAAGAGCCTTGCCTTATAGGCCAGAACCATCAGCAAGACTATGGCCAGGCAGTTGGAGGGTATGCTGTTAATAAAGAGAAAAATCGGTGTCATAACCGCATCGAATTTTCCCCCGGGTTTCCATCCTGCCCTCAATCCCAACCGGCCTCCTAATGGGGCTGCGATGAGGATAGCGGGGAACACCAGGAGGAACGACCACTTTGCATGATAGAAAACGATCTCGGTCACAGGCCGGCCAACATGAAAGGAATAACCGAAATTCAACCTGGAGGTGTCTTTCAAATATGTCCAATACTGATCTAACAGACTTTTTTCCAATCCATAATAGGCACGCAATTCTTCTAAGGTGTCAGGGGCGTTGGCCAGTAGCAAGTGATAGTCGCTTTCACCTAGAATGTTGAGCATTGGATCCCCAGGCATGCCGCGCACCAGACAGAAATTGAGGGTAATAATAACGAACAGAATAACTGCCGCCTGGACGATACGTTGAAGTATGTAGGCTAGTTTCACCGATTGAACTCCTTATTAAGGGGTCATGCCATTTTTCAATGACACGACCCCCCTGGATTGTCCTATTTTGCCTTAACATTGAACCAGGTGCTGTTGTTGATGACACCCCAGCTCGGATAGTTTATCCAGCCCTTAAAATTATCTGTGCGATAGGGGAAGAACACGGTATCCCAGCACAAGGCCAGTCCCAGAACCTCATCTGCGTTTTTCTTTTGGATGGCTTTAATCGAGTCAAGATATTCTTGACGTGACATGGCATTCATCAGTTTTGAGTAGTGGGCATAGAATTCAGGATCCTCACAGGTGGGCCATCCCCCTGGTGAAAAACCCTTAATCAAATAGAAGTATGCCGTATCGTAGGCCGCCTTCCCAGAAGTGGTATATCCGATAAACAGCTCACACTCACCTGATTTGATGAACTTGGAGGAATATTCCTGGCTGCTGATAATCTGTTCATCCAGATGGGTTTTTACGCCGACTGCCTTAAGATCATTGGCAATGATTTCAGCATATCGCAGGAACAATGGCTTCTTTGCTGCGCTGAACTGCGGTGAAATCAAAACATCCATCTGTCTGCCGTCCGGGAATTCCCTGAAGCCATCACCATTTTTGTCTAAATATCCTGCTTTATCAAGAATGGCTTTAGCCTTTTCCTTGTCTTGCGCCAGTTTAGGAATTGAGCTGTCATAGCCCACATTGGACGGGGCAACAACACCCCAGCCCGGTATGTTGCCGTATTCTCCGGCGGTGACTGTGGAAAGCAGTTTCCAATCGAGGGCATAAGCGGTTGCTTTACGGAAGGAGACATCATTTGTCGGCGCCTTGTTGAAACCGAAAGTGAGTTGATTATGTCCCTGGTTTGGACTCATACCGGAGTCCAGGTTTTTAACACCGATGATAGAGCCGGCCAATGTAGCCGGCAGAGGATTTGAATAATCAAACATGGCATCGATTTCATTGTTCTTCATAGCCATCAGAAGAGCATCGTGGTTGCTGAAGCTGTGGATGGACACCTTTTTAACGGTTACATCGCCGTAGAAATAATCATTTACTGCTTCATAATAAGAAATCTGTGCATCTTTATCCACATTGACAAACTTATAGGGGCCGCAGCCGACAGCAGAATCCTCACCGGTATAGGTTTTATTGTCCTCTACTTTTTCCCAAATATGCTTTGGGAGAACATGAACATAATTGGCCATTCTACCAGGAAGGCATACCCGCTTGGCTCAGTAAAGGTGAGAGTAAGGGTTTCATCATCGACAATATCACAAGATACAACTTTCTTGGTGTAGATGGAACCCTGCTTCGCCAAGAAATCAAAGGTAAATTTGACATCCTCAGCTGTAACGGGCTTGCCATCATGCCACAGAACACCTTTTGCAATCTTGAAGGTCATGGACTTATTGTCAGCAGAAGATTTCCATGACCTCATAAAGAAGGGTAACACTTCACCTTTTTCATTGGTGATTAAAAATGGAGCATTGGTAAAAGCATTATAATTTAGCCTCCCCATGGCACCTCCTGCAGTCGTTGCATTGAAGGTGTCATTGGCGACAGTTGTTCCAATGCGTAGCACTCTATCTGGATCAGATTTCGTCTTATCTCCGCAACCCGTCAATGCCCCAAGAACACAAACCAAAACCAAAAACAGCACAATGATTCTTTTCCAGTTTCCCAATCTAAAAACCCCCCCTTTTTAATTTGTGATGTATATAAAAAATCTCCTAAAAGTGAACGGCAAAATTCCCATTCCACCTTAGGAGAACTTCTGCTCCCATCGTGAGATTACTCTCACATTAAGAATACTACACTAATATAAGTACATATATGTATATAAAAATATACTAAAATATATAATACTACCTAATATGACCTTCATAGTCATTTTGTTCAAGTCTGTTTTTCATCTGTTAACCGCTATGGATGAAAGTTATAAGTTAAGCTGCTCACATGGCGGCGCTTCCATCGAAAAACGACTTTTTGCAGTAAAATCATATTTAAATGAAAAAAATAATCAAAAACAAAACCACTCCCAATACCACCAGAATCCTTTCCTTTTCTACTTCTTTCTCCCTGTTTTCTTCAAAATACTCTTCATCCATAGATCAAAACCCCCTCTTCTAAAGTAATATGACAGCTATTCACACAGCCAGGCCTTTTCCAGTGTCGGTTTAAAGAAGGGATCCATCCGCAGACCTTTGACCTCTTTCCGTACGGCATGAAGGGATACATCATTGAAGATAGGGGCTACCGGCACATCTCTGGCTACCAGTTCCTGCAGGTTCCGGTAGAGGGCCCTCCCTCCATTTTGCAGCACCATTTTTGTAGATGTCCCATTGATCTGTAAACCGAATAAACCGAATAAACCGAATAAAAAGACCATCAAGGTCTACCCAGCTTCTGCAAGGGATAAGACCTTCATGGCCTTTTCTCTGATTTAGCGTCTTTTTTAATCAAACATCTTCATAAATACTCGAGATTATTGTCGAATAACTTCAGTTATTT